>CAYQJJ010000036.1:0-16155 GCA_964417745.1 uncultured Wenzhouxiangella sp. | reverse complement strand
TGACCGGAATAGGTCACCTCGCGTGACTCGGCATCGACCAGCGCGATGCCGTCGAATCGAAACCCGAGATACTGGTCGACCAGGTTCTGCACCAGCACATCGTAGCCATCGGCGTTGAAGTGAAAGCAATCGTGTCCGCCGCCGAAAAAGCGCGTGCGCATGGCCGACAGCGGGCTGGGGAGACTGGCATCCCCCGGTGGGGTGATCTGGCCCGGTGGTATGCCCTGGTCCGGAAAGCCGAAGGCACTCTGGGTCTGGCCGAAGTGGCGGACGTGATGGATCCGGGGGCTCGAGGCTGCCAGTGTCTCGATCGCATCGACAATCTCGATGGCGGCGGTGTTGATCTGCAGCGGACCGGGCTGGCCAAGATCGCTCCAGAGACCCGAGCAGGCAAAGGTCCAGATCAGACCATCGCGGGTGTCCTCGAAGTTCGGATAGTCGTACAGGCTCAGAACGATCTCGAGATCCGGGCGTTGATTGAGGATGTAGGTGCTGACGAATTCAATATCCTGCCGAATCGATTGCTGGATGGCCTCGAAATCGGCCGCATCAAGTCCGGTGTTCCAGGTATCGAGAAAATCATTGCCGCCGATGGTCAATTGAACGGTGTCGATTTCCGGGTAGTCCTCGAGTGCGGCTCCGATGAGTTCGAGCCAACTGGTCTGCAACCAGTCAGCGGCTGTCGAGCCGCTTTCGGTGGTCGATTCACCGTACACACCGACTGACCCGAAATCGTTGTTGCCGAGCACGCGCACGTGCGAGCCATCCTGCCACTGCTCCTCGGCCCAGCTATCGCCGACGATCAGTAGCCGAACCTCGTCGGCCTGTACATTGTGCGCGCACAAAGCCGCGAGCACGCCAAGTGCCAGGATCAGTTGTTTCATTGTCTTGTCCCTCAATGTCTTGTCCCGGGGTGGGAGCTGATTTTTATTGTTGCTTTTCGGGGCGCCTCTCTCCCGCGCCCGTGGGAAGACTATCACCATTCAGGCGCAACGGCGGGCCCGGCACCGGAAGCCGGCTCAGCGCTTCGGGCCGAATCCCAGGATGCCGGGAACGACGATGAACGGCACCACCAGCGCATAGGCGGTATAGCCGATGGCCATGCTCAGCAGGCTGACCTGCCAGTCGAACAACAGGCCGACGATGACCGGCCCGATGGCGGTACTGACCACCATCAGCGCGCTGTAGACACCGCGGATCAGACCCAGCTGGGCGGTGCCGAACAGCTCGGCCCAGACCGCGCCGCTGGTCACGCCGTTGAGTCCGGCGGTCATGCCCAGGCCGGCGAACATCAGCCACAACGCGGCCTCGGGCGAGGTCAGCGACAGCGCCAGCAGGCCGACACAGGCCGGCAGCAGCGAAAAGCGCAGCAGGGCGCGGGCGCTGAAGCGGTCGATCAGCCGACCGCCGGCGAAGGCGAACACGCCCTGGATGGCGGCGAACAGCACGAAGCCCGAGGCCACATCGCCCAGGCCCCAGCCGAGGCGCTCGGCGAGGGTGCCCTGGTGCAGGAAGGTCGCGGTGACGACCAGAGGCGGGATGAGCACCACCGCCAGCACGCGCAGAAAGCGCCCGTCACGAAACAGTTGCGCCCGGCTGATGGTCGGCGCCTGATCGGCGGCTTCCGACGCATCATCGCCGGGCCCGGAACCGACCAGTGGCGAGGCCAGGCGAATGAGCAGCGGCAGGGCCAGAATGACTACCATCGCCGAGGCCATCAACCACACCCCGCGCCAGTCGGTCCAGCCCATGGCCCAGGCAACCAGAACCGGAAACAGCGCCTCGCCGATGATGAACCCGTAGGTCGCCATGGCCATGGCACGCCCGCGACGACGAACCGCGTAGCGACCCGCGGCGACCACGGCGA
Source organism: uncultured Wenzhouxiangella sp. (assembly GCA_964417745.1). GTDB lineage: Bacteria > Pseudomonadota > Gammaproteobacteria > Xanthomonadales > Wenzhouxiangellaceae > Wenzhouxiangella. The sequence goes on along the minus strand of CAYQJJ010000036.1, from coordinate 14,288 downwards.
GATGTCCACTCATCCCCTGCCCGGCCAGCCGGACCAGGAACAGGCCGGCCAGCAGCAGGACCAGGTGATCGCCGAGCCCGATCATGAGCGCGCCACCGGCCAGCAGCCCCATGGCGAGCACGGCCACGCGTCTGAGCGACCAGTGATCGGCAATCGCGCCGAGCCAGAACATCAGCACCCCGCTGACCAGGGTGGCCAGGCCGTAGATCAGGCCGAGGGTGGATTCGGTCAGGCTGAAGTCGGAGCGAAACTCGGCGCCGAACAGGCCGATGAAAAAGGTCTGTCCGAAGCTCGAACACAACGCTGCGCACAGCGCGAATCGACCGGCCGGCGGAATCCCGCGCGGGGGTGGCTGGGAACTCGGGGAAGCGTGCAAGGCAATCGGCCCAAAGCCGGTCATGGTAGCAGCGCCGTGGTGAAAAAACAGGCCCGGGGCCGGTACAATTCTCCCGACATCCGGAGCCTGGTTTCCGGTCCATCCCAGCCGACCCCGAGGTCCTTCGGTGACCCGAACCTGCCCGACCCTGACCATCGTGATCCCGCTCGCGCCGGGCCGCGCGCATTGCCCGGAGGTGGTCGATTCGCTGGTCCGGGCCGGCTGCGATGAGGAGCTGATTCTCAGCGCCGTCGAGCCCCCCGGCTGGCCGGTTCCGGACCGCGCGCAGGTCGTTGTCGGACCAGCCGGCCGCGGCCGGCAGCTCAACCGCGCCCTGGCCCGGGCCAGCGGCGATTGGGTATGGATGCTGCACGATGACTCAACGCTTTCAGAGCAGGCCCTGGCGCGTGTGCATCGATTCATCGGCCGAGGAGAACCGGCGCTGGGTTTCGGATGGCTGCGCTTTGCCGACGACGGTCCCTGGCTGTGCCGGCTCAATGCGCTGGGCGCGAACCTGCGCTCGCGCTGGCCGGGGTTGCCGTATGGCGATCAGGGCCTGTGCCTGCCCAGAAGCCGGTTCGAGGCGCTCGGCGGGTTTCGCGAAGACCTCGAGCGCGGCGAGGATCTCGAGCTGGTCGTGCGCGCACGCGACGCCGGACTGCCGATACGCCCCATGGGCCTGAGCGTGACCACCAGCGCGCGACGCTATCGGCAATCGGGCTGGCTGCGCACCACGCTCGAACACCAGCGCCGGGCACGGCGATTGATCGCACTGGCGCGTTCGCGAACGCTGGCCGAATGAGCGCCATCGCCCTGTTCGTCAAAACCCCGGGATATTCGACGGTCAAGTCCCGGCTGGCCCGCGATCGTGGCCAGGCATTCGCCGAGGACTTTCACTGGCGCTCGGCACGCGCCGTTGCCGAAGTCGCGCAAACCGCGGCTATCGGCTCGGTTTACTGGGCCGTGGCCGAGCCCGCGGCGATGGCCGACTCGGTCTGGCACAGCCTGCCCTGCCTGGCCCAGGGAGCCGGCGGCCTGGGCGAGCGCATGGCGCGGGTCCACCGGATGTTGGTCGAACGCCACGGCGCCGGCATCCTGCTCGGCGCCGATGCGCCGCAGATCAGTGCCCGCGACCTGCAAACCGCCGCCCGCTGGCTGGCCGGACCGCCGGCTCGCCTGGCGCTCGGCGAGGCCCGCGACGGCGGATTCTGGACCTTCGGTGCCAACCGGCCAATTGCCGAGATGCGCTGGCGACAGGTGGACTACAGCCTCCCGGACACCGCGCAGTGCTTTCGTCGAGCGCTCGAGGGCCTGGGTGAGTGGCTGGACCTGCCGAAGCTTACCGACCTGGACGAGGCCGAAGCGCTCGACGCGCTCATCGATGAACTCGGGAATGCCGAAACGCCGACCGAATCGCAGGCCGAACTGCTGGCCTGGTTAAGGGTCTCATTACCCGGATAAATTAGAATCATCTAATCATGGAATGGCTTGCACAGGAACCGTTGATCCGTCTGAGCGCCTTTATCGGCGCGCTGGTCGTGTTGTTTGCCGTGCAGTGGTTCTGGCCGGCGCGCGGCGACGGAAGACCATCGCGGCGCCAGGCCGTCAACATGAGCCTGGTGGTCTTCAATACGCTCACGCTTCGACTGGCGTTTCCGGTCCTGGCCGTGGGCTTTGCCGTGATCGTCTACGAACGCGGCTGGGGCCTGTTCGGCTTGCTCGACTGGCCGCTATGGGCCGCCATCCCGCTGGCGGTAATCATCTTCGACCTGGCCGTTTACTGGCAGCACCGCCTGATGCACACCATCCCTGTGCTGTGGCGGATGCACCGGGTCCACCATGCCGACACCGGCTTCGACGTCACGACCGGGGTGCGTTTCCATCCGTTCGAAATCGCGGTGTCCATGGCCATCAAGCTCGGGCTGGTTCTTGCACTCGGCCCGCACCCGGCCGCGGTGTTGATCTTCGAGGTGCTGCTGGCGGCCGGCGCGTTGTTCACGCATGCCGATTTCGCGCTGCCGCGCCGCCTCGACCGCGGGCTGCGCACGCTACTGGTCACACCATCGATGCATCGCATTCACCACTCGACCTGGCGGCCGGAAACCGACAGCAACTACGGCTTCCATCTGTCGGTCTGGGATCGTATCTTCGGCAGCTACCGAACCGAACCACGCACCGACGAGCGGCGCATGCCGATCGGTCTCGATCAGTTCTCCCGGCTCGAGGATCAGAAATTGATCAGCCTGCTCCTCAACCCTTTTCGAAACGTGGATACCGATCAGTCACGGAATGACTCGGCACAGCCCCGGGCCGCTCAATCTGACTCCCCGGACCGCTCGACCACCCGGTGACGCGCCCAGACCCCGGCCAGCAGCAACAGGCTCAGGGCCAGCAGCGGGTAAACCGTCGAAGCCTGAATGACCTCCCCCGATTCGACCGCCTCGACCACGCCGTGGACCGCGCTGGCATACACCGACCACTTGATCGTCAGACCAACCAGGGCGGCAGTCACGAAACCACCGATACCCATCCCGAGCATGCCACCGGCAAAATTGATCACCGAGTGCGGAAAGCCCGGCAGGATCCGGAGGGCGGTCTGGGTGAACAGGTTGCCGTGGGTTTCCAGGTAATCCACCACCCGCCGGGAAAAGCCCTGCGGCCGCCACCCCTGACCCAGGCGGCGGGCCACGCCATAGGCGCCGAGCGCCCCGACCACGCTGGCCCCGACCAGCAGAATGGTCGCCAGCAATGGCGGGTGAAACGGCGCGATCAGCCACAGCCCGATGCTGCCCGGCAGGCCGAAGGCAAACAGCACGACCATCGCCACGACAATCAGGGCCACGACCACCGGCCGGTCGGCCACGGCGTCACCCCAGGCCAGCAACTGGACCAGCTCGAGCGGCCGCCAGAGTGCCAGCCCAAGGCCGATCAGTACCAGCAACAGCAGAATCCAGGCACGTCCTGAAGTCTCCGGTGATGCTTTCGGTTTCGGATTCATGACGGGTCTTTTACCACAGGCACTCGACGCACGCGTCAGCGCCGGTCTTCGTTCCATTCATCACCCAGGGTGATACCGAAGCGCGGCAGCAGCCAGCGGTGGGCGAGCAGGACCAGCAGTGCCGCCCCGACAGCAAAACCGAACACGCCCAGGGTGCCGGTGATGCTCTGCATCAGCGCCGGGCGAACCAGCAACACCAACGCCAGGGCGAGCATGATCAGGCCACCAATCAGCTTCAGGATGCGGCCGTGGCGCTCCTCGAAGCGATCGATCCTGAGGGTGGTCAGCGCAACAAGAAAGATCACCAGCTCGATGCCCAGGTAGATGAGCAGATACAGCGCCAGCAGCGCGACGAAGGCCAGGGTCGTCACCTCGTGACCGGCCAGGATGCCGGTCCAGATAACCGGGAAGCCGGCCGTACACGGCAGCTCGATGAACGAAATCCCGGCGGCCATGATGATGGTCGCACCAATCAGCGCCCGGGGAGAACGGCCAGGGTCCATCAGGCCGCGAATGCGGCGAAAGATGCCGGGCTTGTGGCGCTCGTCGATGGTGAACGACAGGCCGCGCTGAAACCAGAAATAATCCTTGATATTGACCACCGCAAAGACCAGCGCGAGCAGCGCAACAAGGGCATGAACCCAGTGCGCGTGGGTCACGAAACCGAGCAGACCGAACACGCCGCTGATGAACAGGCCATAGATGAGCGCGGTGGTCGCAAGATAGGTCAGCCCGACGAGCAGGATGCGCCGGCGGGAACCGGAGTGAATGACCAGTGCAAGCAGGATGGTCAGCACCCAGAGCGAGCAGGGGTTGAAACCATCGACAAAGGCGATCAGCGCAGTGCTCACGACCAGGGGCTGAACCGACAGGTCGACGCGCCCGAAACCCGGCAGATCGATCATTTCGGCCGCACCGTCGCTGACTTCGTCGCGGCCGGCCTGCGCAGCGCTGGCCAGGCGCGAATCGACGCAACCGGATTCCAGACAAGCCGCGATCCGCGCCTCGATCCGGTGGCGAATCTGCGCGCTGTCACCGACCCAGGCGGCGCCACCGGCGAACACGCTCGGCACCGAGCCGGCCTCGACGCCGTGTCGCCTGGCCATGTCCCGAAAAAGCTCGCGATGCTCGGCTTGCGTGCGGATATTGAAGATCTCCAGCTCGACACGCTCGTCACCCTCGGCAAGCGCGCGCAAAAACGGCTCCTGGGCCTGACAGTGCGGGCAGCGGTCGCTGGAAAAGACGTAGACCGTCACGCCCGCGTCGGTAGCAAACGCCGGCGGGATGGCCCACAACAACGTCAGCACGGTGAACAGGACAAGCGCGAGCCAGCGAGGGCCGAGGATGGTCATGGACAAGCCACCATAAAAAATCGGGAACCAGGCGCTATTTTATTGTCAGATGCCGCTTTGCTGAACCCTCCTCACCCGCTCCGAACCCCGGACGCTGGCTTGGTATGATGCCGTTTGGACCCGACCTCCACCCGCACCCATGAAACCGGCTCCCCACGCAGCTTCTTTGATATCGACCCGGGCTTGCGGCATTGCCTGAGCCGACCGACCAGCAACCCGGGCGATGGCGCTTCTGGGTCGACCGCGGCGGCACCTTCACCGACCTGGTCGCGCTCGACCCCGACGGAGCGCTCCACTCCGCCAAGCTGCTGTCGGACAACCCCGAGCATTACGATGACGCGGCCGTGGCCGGCATTCGCCGCATGCTCGGGCTTGGGTCCGACGAGCCGATTCCGGCCGAGCGCATCGAACATGTCCGCATGGGCACCACCGTGGCCACCAACGCCCTGCTCGAGCGCCGTGGCGAGGCCACCGCGCTGCTGACCACGCGCGGCTTTGCCGATGCGCTGCGCATCGGCCACCAGTCGCGACCAGACATCTTCGCGCTCGATATCCGCCTGCCCGAGGCGGTGTATACCCGGGTGGTCGAAATCGACGAGCGCATCGATGCCGATGGTGAGGTTCTGCTCGAGCCCGATCCGGAACGCGTGCGCGAACAACTCGAAGCGCTCCACGCCGAGGGCATCCGCGCGCTGGCGGTGGTGTTCGTCCACGGCTATCGCAACGGCACCCACGAGCGCCGGGTCGCATCGCTGGCCCGCGAGACCGGTTTCGAGCAGGTCAGCCTGTCCCACGAGGTCAGCCCGCTGATCCGCTTTGTCGGCCGCGGCGACACCACGGTCGTCGATGCCTACCTCTCGCCGGTGCTGCGCCGCCATGCCGACCGGGTTGCCGGCCAGCTCGGCGAGGTACGCCTGCAGTTCATGAAATCCGACGGCGGACTGACCGCGGCCGAGCAGTTCGCCGGCAAGGATGCCATTCTCTCCGGTCCGGCCGGCGGCATCGTCGGCTGTGCCCGCAGCGCCGAGCGCGCCGGTTTCGAGCGGGTCATCGGCTTCGACATGGGCGGGACCTCGACCGACGTATCGCACTACAGCGGCGAGTTCGAGCGCTCGTTCGAAACCGTCATCGCCGGCGTGCGACTGCGCGTGCCGATGCTCGAGATCCATACCGTGGCCGCCGGCGGCGGGTCCTGCCTGCACTTCGACGGCAGCCGGTACCGGGTCGGGCCCGATTCAGCCGGCGCCGACCCCGGCCCGGCCAGCTATCGGCGTGGCGGACCGCTGACGGTGACCGACTGCAACGTCATGCTCGGCAAGCTTCAGCCGGAATTCTTTCCGCGCGTGTTCGGCCCGGGCGCCGATGAACCACTCGACAACAAGGCCGTGGGCGAGGCTTTCGATGAGCTCAGGGCAAAGATCAAGGCCGCCACCGGCGACGACCGGCCGGCGGTGGAAGTCGCCGAGGGTTTTCTGCGCATCGCGGTCACGCGCATGGCCAACGCAATCAAGAAGGTTTCGGTCCAGCGCGGCCACGACGTGACCGCCTGCGCGCTGAACTGCTTCGGTGGTGCCGGTGGCCAGCACGCCTGCCTGGTGGCCGACGCGCTGGGTATCGAGACCGTTCTCGTCCACCCCTTCGCCGGAGTGCTGTCGGCCTACGGCATGGGCCTGGCCGACGTAACGGCGATGCGCGAGTTCGCCGTCGAGGCCGAGCTTGACGAGGCCTGCCTCAAGCGCCTGGCCGACGGATTCGGCACGGCCGTCGATGAGGCGCAAGAAGAACTGGCCAACCAGGGGCTCGACGCCGAAGCCATCGACATCCGCCGCCATGCCCAGGTCAAGTATCACGGCACCGATACCACACTGCTGGTCGAGTTCGCCGACGCCAGCGCCATGGCCGACGCTTTCGCCGAAGCGCACCGCCAGCAGTTCGGCTTCACCATGGACGAGCGAGCGCTGGTGGTCGAGGCCGGCGTGGTCGAAGCCATCGGCCGCGCCGGCGCCGCGCCGGAGTCGTTCGCCGTCCAGGACGACGGCGGCGAGCCCGCCGGCGCGCGCGACCGGGTCGCGACCTTCATGGGCGGCGAACACCACCCCGACACGCCGGTCCATGACCGTCAGAGCCTGGTGCAGGGACAGGCCGTTGACGGCCCGGCGATCGTGGTCGAGGCCAACGCCACGACCGTGGTCGAGCCCGGCTGGCGCGCCGAAGCCGATCGCCACGGCAACCTGGTACTGAGCCGGGCACAGAACGTACAGCGCGAGCAGGCCATCGGCACACGCGCCGACCCGGTCATGCTCGAGATCTTCAACAACCTGTTCATGGCCATCGCCGAACACATGGGCGCGGCCCTGCAGCAGACCGCCTGGTCGGCCAACATCAAGGAGCGTCTCGATTTCTCCTGCGCGCTGTTCGACCGCGATGGCCGGCTGGTGGCCAACGCGCCGCACGTTCCGGTCCACCTCGGCTCGATGGGCGAGAGCGTGCGCGCGGTCATCGACGAGCACGGCGAGCACATCCGGCCCGGTGATGTCTACCTGCTCAACGATCCCTACGCCGGCGGCACCCACCTGCCCGACCTGACCGTGGTCAGCCCCTGCTGCGCTGCCGACGGCGAGGTGTTGTTCTACACCGCCAGCCGCGCCCACCACGCCGATGTCGGTGGCACCACGCCCGGCTCCATGCCACCCGACAGCCGGCACATCGACGACGAGGGTGTGCTGTTCACCAACACCCTGGCCGTGCGCGAGGGCCGGCTGCTGGAAGCCGAACTGCGCGAGTGCTTCGCCGCCGGGCCGCATCCGGCGCGCAACATCGACCAGAACTTGAGCGACCTGCGCGCCCAGATCGCCGCCAACGCCCGCGGCGCCCGCGAGCTCAAAGCCATGGTCGAGAATTTCGGCCAGGCGGTGGTCGAGGCCTACATGCAACACGTCCAGGACAACGCCGCCGAGCAGGTACGCCGGGTCATCGATCAGCTCGAAGATGGCTCCTGGACCAAGACGCTCGACAACGGCGCCGAGGTCAAGGTCAACATCGAGGTCGACCGGCAGGCGCGCCGGGCGAAAATCGATTTCAGCGGCACCAGCGCCCAGCAGGCGGACAATTTCAATGCGCCGGCAGCGGTCACCCGGGCCTGCGTGCTGTACGTGCTGCGCACCCTGGTGGCCGATGAAATCCCGCTCAACGACGGCTGCCTGGCGCCGATCGAACTCATTGTTCCCGAAGGCAGTCTGCTCAACCCGGCCCATCCGGCCGCAGTGGTCGCCGGCAACGTCGAGACCAGCCAGGTGGTCGCCGATACGCTGTTCGCCGCCCTGGGCATTCTGGCCAACGGCCCGGGCAGCATGAACAACCTGACATTCGGCAACCAGCGCTACCAGCACTACGAAACGATCTGCGGCGGCTCGGGCGCCGGTGCCGATTTCGACGGCTGCAGCGCGGTGCACGTCCACATGACCAATTCGCGCCTGACCGACCCGGAAATCCTCGAGACCCGCTTCCCGGTCCGCCTCGATGCCTTCGGCATCCGCACCGAGTCCGGCGGCAACGGGCGCCAGCGCGGTGGCGACGGGGTCGAGCGGCGAATCCGTTTTCTGGAGGCCATGACCGTCTCGGTGCTGGCCAACTCGCGCCGCGTCGCGCCCTCGGGGCTCGCCGGCGGTGGCGATGGCGCGCTCGGGCTGGCCTGGGTCGAACGCGCCGACGGCCGGCGCGAGGAGCTTTCGGGAGTCTGTCGTTGCGAGGTCGAACCCGGTGACCTGCTGGTTATCCAGACACCGGGCGGCGGCGGTTTCGGCCAACGTTGATCGACCAGTCGACGGTCAGCAGCGCGGCCGCCAGGGGCAGCACCCACAGCAGCTGATCGGGCCGGTACTGAAACCCGCCGGGCCAGGCCAGCACGACGGCGCCGGCGCCGGCCAGGACCGCGACCAGCCACCACAGCACCCGCCGGAGCCTGCCCGGAAGCGGCAGCAGGAAGGCCAGCCACAGCGGGTGCAGCAACAGCGCCATGGCGTTGCGCCAGGTCGCCTCGTGGCCGGAGGCCAGCCACATCAGCGCAATCATCAGCCCCATCAGCCCGGCCGCGATCAGCCCGACCCGCCAGGGCAGCAGGGACCACCCCCCCTGCCCCAGCCGGGCCGGCACAACGATGGCCATCAGCAGTGCCAGACCGAGCAGCACCGAACCCAGCCAGGGGCCGGAAGCGGTCTCGGGCGGCTGGTGGGTCGAGTTTTCGAATCGCATCCGGTCCTCGACCACCAGCGCCTGCCCGTCGATCACGACGGTTTCCAGCCAGTCGGCCAGCGATCCGGGCAGAAAGGTCTCCTCCCAGGCGCTGCGCGGGCGGTCGATCTCCGGGCCGAGCAAAAGCATCATGCCGCTGTGCATCCAGAAGCGCTCGGCAGTCAGGCGGCGGGTATGGTCGCGAAAATTCAGGCTCGCCGGCCGATCCTTCAGCTGGCCTGCCAGGGCCCCGTCGAGCACCTCGTCGAGCAGATCGCGCAGGCGGGTCGAGCAGTTATTGAAAAAATAATCGTAGTCGTAGTACTGCGGGTACGGGAAGATCTCGTCTTCGAGCAGCTGGTGCAGCGCGGCGATCTGGGCGGCATCGAGCGCCAGGCGCTGGGTGCGGATGCTGCGATCGCGGCCACGATAGAATGCGAACTCGCGCTCGGCCTCGCTCACCGCGCCGTAGTAATTCATGATGCCGCGGGCAAAGTCGCGATAGAAGCCCGGGCGGTCCATCTCGAAATAACCGAAGCTGTAGGAATGATCGAGGCCGGTTTCGCGGTCTTGTAACCACAAGGCGTTGTGGCCGAACCGTTCCCAGGAGTCATACCCCGGGCCATAGGTAACCAGCCAGGCGTCCTGGCCGCTGGCCGAAATCGAAAACAGCAGCGCGAGTGCCGCAAACAGGCGATGGGACAGCAATGGTTTGCCGAGGAGTTGGACTGGAAGCATGGTAATCGACTCCGCCGCGAACTGCAGCGCCGCATCCGCCGATACAACACCACCCGAGGAAATCGAATGAGCAAGATCCGCTTCACCAACCGCCACGGCATCGAGCTGACCGGCAACCTGGAACAGCCCGAATCCGGTCCGATCCGCGCCGCCGCGCTGTTCGCGCACTGCTTTACCTGCGGGCGCGATATGCGCGGCGCGCGCGAGATCAGCCGGGCGCTGGCCGACAGCGGCTTTGCGGTGCTGCGCTTCGATTTCACCGGCCTGGGCGAGAGCGCCGGCGATTTCGCCGAGACCAGTTTTTCCAGCAATCTCGACGACCTGGAAGACGCCGCGGCCTGGCTGTCGGAACAGAGTCGTGCGCCGGAACTGCTGGTTGGCCATTCACTCGGGGGCGCGGCGGTGCTGGCGGCCGCCGAGCGGCTCGACAGCGTGCGCGCCGTGGCCACCCTGGGCGCACCGTCGAGCCCGGAAAACGTGCTCAAGCAGTTCGGCGAAGACAGCCTCGCGCAGATTCGCGAACAGGGTTCGGCAGAGGTCGATCTGGCTGGCCGGACCTTCCGGATCCGCAGCGATTTCGTCGAGGACGCACGCAGTCACGATCTCGGCGAGCGCCTGGCCGGCCTCAAGCGGGCCCTGCTGGTCATGCACTCACCGCTCGATCGGGTGGTGGCGATCGACCACGCCCAGAAGATCTTCGCCGCGGCCCGCCACCCCAAGAGTTTCGTCAGCCTGGACCGCGCCGACCACCTGCTCAGCCGGCCCGAGGATGCGCTCTATGCCGCCCGGGTCATTACCGCCTGGGCCAGCGCCTTTCTCGACGCCGAGGAGAGCTGAACGCTTTCCAGCGCTTGCCCTGGGCACGGACTCGAAGAAAAAGGGATGGGTAGGCGTTGGGCGAAGCTGGCCGGAACGATCAGCCTGCCGGGCCGGTGACTTCCAGGGCGTGGAGCCGGCGTTCATCGGCGGCTACCACCTCGAACTGCCAGGATTCAATCACCACCGACTCGCCGGCTTCCGGAACGCGGCCGAACTCTCCGACCACCAGTCCGCCGATGGTGTCGTACTCATCGTCGCTGAACTCGGTGCCCAGGGCCGCGTTGAAATCATCGATCGCGGTCAAGGCCTGGACCCGGTAGCGGCCCTCCTCGATGCGCTGCACATCGGTGATCGGGTTGGGGTCGTGCTCGTCGTCAATGTCACCGACGATTTCTTCGAGTACGTCCTCGATGGTCACCAGGCCCGAGACGCCGCCGTACTCGTCAACCACGATGGCCATGTGGTTCTTGCTGGCGCGAAACTCGCGCAGCAGAACATTGAGGCGTTTGGACTCGGGGATGATCGCGGCGGCGCGGATCAGCTCCGATAACGACGGCGCATTCTCGCCGACCACCAGCTGCAGCAGGTCCTTGGCCAGCAGGATGCCGCGGATTTCGTCCCGGTCTTCGCCGACCACCGGAAAGCGCGAATGACCCGATTCGATGATCAGCGGCAGGATTTCGGCCAGCCCGGCGTCCTCGGCGATCACGACCATGTGCGAGCGCGGCACCATGACATCGCGCACCTGGAGCTCGTCGACTTCCAGCGCGCCCTCCAGCATGGCCAGGGTGTCGGATTCGATGAGCCCGTGTTCGCTGACATCCCGCAGCAGGGCGACAAGATCGTCACGGCTGCGCGGTTCATTGCCGAACGCGCGGCCGATCTTTTCAAGCCAGCTGCGTGAACCGGCCCCGTTGCCCTCGGAGGATCGATCGTCGCTCATGACGGAGAAACCACCGTGAGCCACGGCAGCCGGAAGACAAAAGCGTTAGGAACCATTGTTGATTTCATAGGGGTTGGTGATGCCCAGACCATGGAGCAGCGCAATCTCGCGCGCTTCCATGATCTCGGCCTGTGAGCTGTGGATATGGTCAAAGCCGAGCAGATGCAAGAGCCCATGCACCACCAGGTGCGCCCAGTGTGCGGCGACCGGCTTGCCCTGCTCGGCCGCTTCGCGGGCTACGACGGGTGCACACAACACCAGGTCGCCGAGCACCCGGGGGCCGCCGCCGGACGGCAGGCTGGCTGGAAAGCTGAGCACGTTGGTGGCTGCCTCGCGGCCGCGCCACTTCTCGTTGAGTGCGCGCCCCTCGGCCTCGTCGACGACGCGCAGATTGACCATGCACTCGCCCTGGTCGGCCAGCACGGCGGCGACCCAGCGATGAAAATCCGCGTCGTCGGGAACGCCGGCGTCGTCGACCAGGCGCTGGACCTCGAGCTCGATGGCCGGCGAAAGCGCCTCGGGTTCGGCCGGTTCAGTCGTCATGGCCACTGGCATCGGCGCTCTCGTAGGCCTCGACGATGCGCCGCACGATCGGGTGGCGGACCACATCGCGGGCGTCGAAGAAAGTCTGGCTCACACCCTCGACCTCGCGCAGCAGCCCGATGGCCTGGCGCAGCCCGCTGGTGGTCTTGGGCGGCAGGTCGACCTGGGTCAGATCGCCGGTGATCACCGCCCGGGAGCCAAAACCGATGCGGGTGAGAAACATCTTCATCTGCTCGGAGGTGGTGTTCTGGGCCTCGTCGAGAATCACGAAGGCGTCGTTGAGCGTACGCCCGCGCATGTAGGCCAGCGGGGCGATCTCGATGACGTTGCGCTCGGTCAACCGCCCGGCGGCTTCGAAGCCGAGCATTTCGTAGAGCGCGTCGTGCAGCGGGCGCAGATAGGGGTCGACCTTCTGCGCCAGGTCACCGGGCAGAAAGCCGAGCCGCTCGCCGGCCTCGACGGCCGGGCGCACCAGCACGATACGCTGGACATGATCCTTTTCCAGCGCGTCCACCGCGCAGGCCACGGCCAGAAAGGTCTTGCCGGTACCGGCCGGCCCGACGCCGAAATTGACATCGTTGCTGGCAATGCGCTCGAGGTAGTACTTCTGGTTCGGACCGCGGCCCCGGATCATCCCGCGCCGGGTCCGGATACCGACCTCGGCCTCGGAGGCATCGTCGGCCTCGTCGAGACCGGCCTGCTGGAGCTGCAGATTGACCAGTGCCGGGGTGAGTATCTCGCCTTCGGTCTGACGATAGAGCTTGCGCAGCACCCGCCGCCCGGCGTTGACCGAATCCGGCTCGCCCTCGATGCTGAAAATGTTGCCGCGCCCGGCAATCGTGATACCGAGGCGCTTTTCGATCAGGCGCAGGTGGTCGTCCATCTGTCCGCACAGATTGGCCAGGCGTTCATTGTCGGCCGGCTCGAGTTCGAGCGTCAGCGCCCGTTCGGTCGATGTGGACATTCAGGCCGCTTCCGTGTCGGCATCGGCCAGCCGGCCGCGCAGCGAATTCGAGCGCGCCCCGGTAATGGTGACCTCGGCCATGCCACCGACCAGCTCGGCCGGCCCCGGGAAGTTGACCACCCGGTTGTTCTCGGTGCGCCCGGCCAGCTCGTTGCCGTCCTTGCGGCTGGTGCCCTCGACGACCACGCGCTGGGAGCTGCCGACCATCGCCTCGGAAAAGGCCATGGCCTGGGTGTTGAGCTGCTGCTGCAGGCGCGCCAGGCGAGCCTTCTTGTCGGCCATCGGCACGTTGTCGGGGAACGAGGATGCCGGGGTGCCGGGGCGCGCGGAGTAGATGAAGCTGAAGCTCTGGTCGAAACCGAGCTCCTCGACCAGGTCCATGGTGGCCTGGAAATCCTTCTCGGTCTCGCCGGGGAAGCCGACGATGAAATCCGAGGCCAGCGCGATATCCGGCCGCGCCTCGCGCAGGCGGCGGATCTTTTGCTTGTATTCGAGGATGGTATGGCCGCGTTTCATCAGCGCCAGTACCCGGTCCGAACCGGCCTGGACCGGCAGGTGCAGATAGTTGGCCAGCTTGGGAACGTCGCGATAGGCCTCGACCAGGCTGTCGGAAAACTCGACCGGGTGCGAGGTCGTGAATCGAATACGCTCGACCCCGTCGATATGGGAGACATAGTGGATCAGTAGCGCCAGGTCGGCGGTGCCGCCGCCGTGCATCGGTCCGCGGTAGGCATTGACGTTCTGGCCCAGCAGGTTGATTTCGCACACCCCCTGCCCGGCCAGCCCGGCGATCTCGGCGATGACGTCGTCGAGCGGCCGGCTGACCTCCTCACCACGGGTGTAGGGCACGACGCAGAACGAGCAGTACTTGCTGCAGCCTTCCATGATCGAGACGAACGCGCTGCCGCCTCGCTTGCCGGCCGGCGGCAGGTTGTCGAACTTCTCGATCTCGGGAAAGCTGATGTCGATGGCCGAGCGCTTTTCGTTGCGCACCTGGTCGACCATGCCGGGCAGGCGATGCACCGTCTGCGGGCCGAACACCATATCCACGTAGGGGGCACGCCGCAGGATACCCTCGCCTTCCTGGCTGGCCACGCAGCCGCCAACACCGATGACCAGCTCCGGGTTGCGCTCCTTGAGGCTGCGCCAGCGCCCGAGCTGGGAAAACACCTTCTCCTGTGCCTTCTCGCGAATCGAGCAGGTATTGATCAGAATGACGTCGGCCTCTTCGGCCGTGTCGGTCAGCGTCAGGCCGTGGGAGGCGGCGAGTACGTCGGCCATCTTGTCCGAGTCGTACTCGTTCATCTGGCATCCGTGTGTCTTGA
>CAYQJJ010000035.1:4626-16521 GCA_964417745.1 uncultured Wenzhouxiangella sp. | reverse complement strand
CGCATCGAGTTCGAGGGCAATACCCAGACCAAGGACGAAGTACTGCGCCGGGAAATGCGCCAGTTCGAGGGCGCCTGGTTCTCGCAGGCGGCGCTCGATCGCTCGCGCATCCGACTGCAGCGGCTCGGCTTTTTTGACAATATCAACGTCGAGACCAACCCGGTCGACGGCACCGATGATCAGGTCGACATCGTCATCAGCGTCGAAGAGCAACCCTCCGGCAGCTTCCAGGTCGGCCTGGGATACTCTCAGTTCCAGGGCCTCATCGCCTCGGTCGCCATCGAGCAGAACAACTTTCTCGGCTCCGGTCGGCGGGTCGATTTCGGCGTCCAGCGCAGCAGCATCCTGACCCAGGCCCAGGTCAGCTACACCAACCCCTACTGGACCGACGACGGCGTCTCGCGCGGCTTCTTCCTGCGCTACAGCGAATTCGACACCCTCGGCCAACGCTCGGGTATTTCGGCTTTTTCGACCAGCCAGGCCGCAGCCGGCGTGAACTTCGGCTTCCCGGTCACCGAGATCGATTTCATGCGCTTCGGCGCCTCGGCCCAGCAGGTCGACATCAACCTGCCCGGCGGCCTGTTCCCCAGCGACCCGGATGACCAGGACAGCGACCCGGTTTTTCGCATCCCGGCCACCCGGCCGCTGGGCATCGCGCTCGACGAAGACGGCGACGGCTTCCTGTCGAGCAGCGAACGCAAGGTCACGACCTACCGGCTCGAGGGCACCTGGTCGCGCGATAGCCGCAACCATTTTCTCAACCCGACCCGCGGCTCGCTCAATCGTTTCTCGGCCGAGGTCGCCGTTCCAGGGAGTACGCGCGAGTTCTTCAAGCTCAGCTATCGCTTCCGAAAGTTCTGGCCGATCGGTAACTCGATGGCCTTTTCGCTGCGCGGCGATGTTTCCTGGGGCGATGCCTACGACGACTGGGACGACGAACTCGGTGTCGAGGAAATCGAGCCCGAGATCCAGGCCGGCGGCCCGCGCCAGCGCGAATGCCTGCTCGAGGAGGTTGTGACGGTCGACCGCGGGCTGCCGTTCTATGAGCACTTCTTCGGCGGTGGCGTTTCGGACGTGCGCGGTTTCGACGACAATTCGCTCGGGCCCAAGGATCAGTTCTGCCGCTCGATCGGCGGCGACTTCAAGGTCGTCGGCGGTGTCGAACTGGCCTTTCCGATTCCGTTCGTCGAGGCTTCCGGAACCCGCCTGGCCTGGTTCGTCGACGTCGGCAATGTGTATGAAGATGCCAGCAGCTTCGACACCGATCTGCTGCGCGCCTCGACCGGGATTTCTCTGACCTGGCAGGCGCCGGTCGGACCGGTCATCATCAACATCGCCCGGCCCCTGCGTGAGCGGAGCGGCGACGACACCCAGGCGCTGCAGTTCACCTTCGGGCAAACGTTCTGATTTTGTAGTACTTTGAGAGCCGATGAGCGCCAGCTTCGACAAGCGAGTGGGCAGACAAGCGTCCTCCAGGGCTGCGATCATCGCGCTCGTGGCGGCGGTGCTGTGGCTGTTGCCGCTGGCCGTGGCCGCGGCCGATACGAGCGGCACGCGCATCGGCTATGTCGACATGAAGCGCCTGTTCGATACCATGCCCCAGCTCATCGCCGCGCGCGATGAGCTCGATGACCAGTTCCGGCCGCGCAACGAGGCGCTGGTGTCCGATGAAGAACGCCTCGAAACCATGCAGCGCGAACTGGCCGAAGCCAGCGGCCTGAGCGAACAGGAGCGTATCGAGCGCGAGCGCGAGATCAGCAACATGCGCCGGTCCATCGAGCGCCGCCGGGAAGACCTGGCCGACGAAATCCGCTACCGGACCAACATGAAGACCGAATCGCTGCGCGAGACCATCGAGGTCGCTGTCCGCCAGGTCGCGCGCGAGGCTGAATATGACCTGGTGCTCAACAGCCCGGTCGCCTACGCCTCCGAGGCAATCGATATAACCGACCGGGTTCTGGAGTGGCTGGAGGAGGATTTCTCCAGGTCCGACCCGACCGCCACCCGCTGACCGGGAATTCAACCCATGCCCAGTTTCCGCCTGCGCGAGCTTGCCGACGCGTTCGGACTCGAACTGCGGGGTAACGACGACCACCGGGTCGATTCGCTGGCCACGCTGGCTAACGCCGGGTCCGGTCAGATCAGCTTCCTCGCCAACCCGGCCTATCGAAAACAGCTCGCCAGCACCGCCGCTGGAGCGGTCATCCTGGCCGCCGATGATGCCGAATCCTTTGCCGGAAACTGCCTGGTCAGCGCCAACCCCTATGCTGACTGGGCCCGAGTCGCCGCGCGGCTGGCACCGGCGCCGGACAACCCGGCCGGAATTGATGCCAGCGCGGTCGTCGATGCCAGCGCCGTCATCGATCCGGCCGCCAGCGTCGGGCCGCAAGCGGTCATTGGCCCGCGCTGCCGGATAGCAGCCGGGGTCCGGGTGGGACCGGGCTGCGTGGTCGATGCCGACGTCGAGATCGGGACCGACAGCCGGCTGGTCGCGCGCGCCTACCTTGGGCCCGGAACCCGCCTCGGCGAGCGCGTTATCATTCATCCCGGCGCGATCATTGGCAGCGACGGTTTCGGCCTGGCAATGGACCAGGGCCGCTGGCTCAAGGTGCCGCAGGCCGGGCGGGTGATCATCGGTGACGACTGCGAAGTCGGCGCCAATTCGACCATCGATCGTGGCGCGGTCGACGATACCGTGCTCGACGCCGATGTGCGCCTGGATAACCAGGTCCAGATCGCCCACAATGTGCGTATCGGTGCACATACCGCGATTGCCGGCTGCGTCGGCATTGCCGGGTCGACCCATATCGGCAGATATTGCATGATCGCCGGGGCCTGCGGCATCGGCGGCCACCTGCGCATCTGCGATGGCGTGATCGTCACCGCCATGAGCACCGTTCTCGACTCCATCGATGAGCCCGGTCAGTATGGGTCCGGCATTCCGGCCCGGCCACACGGCCAGTGGAAGCGAATACTGGTGCGGCTCGGCCAGCTCGATGACTGGGCCCGGCAGCTGCGACAATTAAAAAAGAACTCCCCCTCAAAGCGAAGTGGATAACTGTTTCATGAGCGAGCAAGCCCCGATCGACATCGAACGAATTTTCGAGCTACTGCCCCATCGCTACCCGTTTCTGCTCATCGACCGGGTTCTCGACTACGAACTCGGCGAAAAGCCGCATTTGCGTGCGCTGAAGAACGTGACCATCAACGAGCACTTCTTCGCCGGTCATTTCCCGGGTCACCCGGTCATGCCGGGCGTGCTCATCCTCGAGGCGATGGCCCAGGCCGCCGGCTGCCTGGCGCATATCGGCCGCCAGGCCGAGGGCGCGGCCAACCAGCTGTTCTACCTGGTCAAGATCGACAAGGCGCGCTTCAATCGCACGGTCGTACCGGGTGACCAGCTGATCTTCGAGGTCCAGCAGAAACGCCTGTTTCGCGGCATGGGGCTCTACGAAGCCAGGGCACTGGTCGACGGCAAGCCCGCCTCAAGCGCCGAACTGCTGTGCGCGGCCCGCCCGGGCGCGGCGCAATGATTCACCCGACGGCCATCGTCGAGGAAGGGGCCCGCCTCGCCGATGACGTCGAAGTCGGTCCCTGGAGCCTGATCGGGGCGCAGGTGCAGATCGAGGCCGGCTGCCGGATCGGTCCCCACGTGGTGGTCACCGGACAGACCCGGATCGGCACCGGGACGCGGATCTTCCAGTTCGCCTCCATCGGCGACGAACCGCAGGACAAGAAATACCAGGGCGAGGATGCCGAGCTGGTCATCGGGGCCAACAACACCATCCGGGAATGCGTCACCATCAACCGCGGCACCGCCGACGGCGGCGGTATCACCCGGCTCGGTGACAACAACTGGCTGATGGCCTATTGCCACGTCGCCCACGACTGCCAGGTCGGCTCCCACGTAACCATGGCCAACGGTGCCACCCTGGCCGGCCATGTCATCGTCGGCAACCACGTCATTTTTGCCGGTTATTCGGGTGCCCACCAGTTCTGCCGCATCGGCGATCATGTCTTTCTTGGCATGTACGGCGGCGTCGGCCAGGACGTACCGGCCTACGTGATGGTCTCCGGACAGCCGCCGCGGCCGCGCGGCGTGAACACCGAAGGCCTCAAGCGGCGCGGCTTCAGCAACGGGCAGATCCGCAACATTCGCGAAGCCTACCGAACCCTTTACCGCAGTGGCCACCCGCGCGACCAGGCGCTGGAGCTGCTGCGCGAGCGCCTGCCCGAGCAGCCCGAACTGGCGCCGATGATCGACTCCGCCGCCGCCAGCCAGCGCGGTCTGCTGCGCTAGTGGCCCATTAGCGCCCGGCCGTGCGGATTGTCCTGAGCGCCGGAGAAGCCTCCGGTGACCATATCGGTGCCAACCTGGCCCGTGCCCTGCACCACCATCATCCCGGCATCGAACTGGCCGGTATCGCCGGACCCGCCATGCGCGAGGCCGGCGTACGCGCCTGGTACGACATCGACGAGCTCAACGTGATGGGGCTGACCGAAGTCCTGCGCCACGTTCCGCGCCTGTTCCGGCTGCGCCGTCGCATGGCCCGGCGCATCGGGCACTGGGGCGCGGATGCCTTCGTCGGCATCGATGCGCCGGACTTCAACCTTGGCCTCGCGCGCCGCCTGCATCGCGCGGGACGCACCACCGCCATTCACTACGTCTGCCCGTCGGTCTGGGCCTGGCGTGCCCACCGCATCCCGCGCATCGCCCGCTCGCTCGACCTGCTGCTCACGCTCTATCCCTTCGAGCCGGCGCTGTTCGAACCGCACGGCCTGAAAGCCTGCTTCGTCGGCCACCACCTGGCCGACCTGCTGGTCAACGCACGCGGGAAAACCCGCGCCCGGGCCGCGCTGTCGCTGGACGCCGACGAGGAAGTCATCGCCCTGCTGCCCGGCTCGCGCCCGGGCGAGATCCAGCGCCACGCCAGGCTGCTCGGCGAGACCGCCGAAGCGCTGCGCCACCAGCGCCCGGAGGCCCGGCTGCTGGTCCTGCTGGCCGACCCAAGCCACGAACACGCGCTGCGTGCCGGCGCCGACGGGCGCCTAGAACGCGCCGGCGTGGAGATCCTTACGCGCCGCACCCGGCTCGGCCTGCGCGCTGCCTCGGTGGCCGTGGCCGCATCGGGCACGGTCACGCTCGAGGCCTTTCTTCTGGAGTGCCCGCTGGTGGTCTACTACCGGCTGCCGACCTCGACCTACTGGCTGGCGCGCTCGCTCCGGCTGGTACGCTCGGAGTTCGTCTCGCTGCCCAACATCATGGCCGAGCGCGAGCTGGTTCCCGAACGCCTGCAGCACGCCGCCACCGCCGAGCGCCTGGCCTCAGACACCGTTGCCTGGCTCGACGCCCCGGACCGGCTGACCGACTACCAGCAAACCGCAGTCGAGTGGCGAGAACGCCTGGCCACCGGCGCCGGCGATGTCGCCGCACGCCGGATTCTCGACTGCCTGGAAAGCCGTTCGTGAGCGGCAAGCAGCGAATCGCCGGCGTCGACGAGGCCGGGCGCGGGCCACTGGCTGGGCCGGTGGTGTGCGCGGCGGTGATTCTCGACCCCGAGAACCCGATCGACGGACTGGCCGACTCGAAAAAACTTACCGCGCGCCGGCGCGAGCAACTGGCGACCCTGATCGAGGCGCGAGCACTGGCGGTCGGTATTGCCATTGTCGAGGCCGAGGAAATCGACCGGATCAATATTCTCCAGGCCACGCTGTGCGGCATGCAGCGCGCCGTCGCGGCACTCGACCCGGCCGCCGAGCAGGTGCGCGTCGACGGCAACCGGGCTCCCGAATTCGCGGTACCGGCGACCGCGCTGGTCGGTGGCGACGGGCTCGACCCGGCCATCGGCGCGGCCAGCATCATGGCCAAGAACCGGCGCGATGCCATCATGATGGCCTGGCACCAGCGCTACCCCGAATATGGCTTCGACCGCCACAAGGGCTACCCGACCCGGGCCCATTTCGACGCCCTGACCCGCCACGGCCCCTGCCCGGCCCACCGCCAGAGCTTTCGCCCGGTCAGCCAGGCCAGCCTGTTCTAGAGATCCCTGGTTCATCAGAAATGGGGCAATAGCACCCTCACCGAGCCAAGCGTCGGCAACTTGAACCGGGCAGCGGTTTGCTTTAGAGTCTCTCGGCGGGGCTGTGAACGCAAATCAAAAGAGGAGAAATCAATATGTTACGCACACTCAAAGTAGCGGTCTTCGCGATTTCGCTACTAACATTCGGTTCCGTATGGGGCGCGACCGGGGTCGCCTTCGTCCACGGAACCGGCTCCCAGACCGACGCCCTCAACGACTACTGGACCACCGACATGGTCAATTCGGTCCGCCAGGGCCTGGGCAACAGCAGTAACTACACCGTCATCAACTGCGATTTCGAGCAGTACATGTGGGATGCCCAGGCGGCCGGCTGTCTGGCCGACCAGCTGCACGGTTTCGTGACCGCCAACAACATCAACGACCTGGTGGTGCTGACCCATTCCAACGGCGGCAACGTCATGCGCTGGATCATGTCCAACCCGACCTGGGACAGCCGCTACCCGGTCATCATCGACCGTCTGCGCTGGGTCAACGCACTGGCCCCGTCGAGCCTCGGCACGCCGCTGGCCGACGCGGTCATGGCCGGCAACGTGTTCGAGGCCTCGCTGGGATGGCTGCTCGGCTACCAGAGCGATGCGGTGCGCATGCAGCAGACCAGCTGGATGCAGAACTACAACAGCACCTGGCTCAACGGCACGGCCGGCCGGCCCTCGCTGCCCAAGGGCTTCTGGAACGTGGTCGGCAGCGATGTCCATGCCGCGGTCTGGAACGGCGCTTCCTACTGCGGGGGCTACCAGTTCCAGGTCGGCCTGGCGGTCACCCAGTGGTGGCTGGACAGCTGCTCGGACGGCTTCCTGGAGTGCTCGAGCCAGAATGGCGCCGGCAACCTGTGGTTCTACGACCACTGGGTAACCGACCGTGGCCGCAAGCTCTCGCACCACCAGAGTCGGCGCGACTGCTTCGACCTTGACGTCATCCTGCGCAACGACCTGTAATCGGAGGCCCCATGAAACTTATCAATACAATTCTCGCATCGGCACTCATGACCGGCGCCTCCCTGGCCAGCGCGGAAGTCGAATGGGTCGAGCCACGATCCGCCGACCTGCGCGCCGCCAGCCTGGAGACCAACCCACGCGCCGTACCGGCCAGCATGCACACCGAGTCAGCGGCGATCAACTTCACCTGGGCTCCGGACGAGAGCCAGTCACTGCGCCCGAGCGCTGGCGAACCGACTCCCGGAGACGGCAATGCCGCCGTCGAAAGCCGGCAGTACTGGGTCGACGTCACCGGGCGTGATCTTGCTGAAGGGATCGAGCTTCCGCTGACCGCGCCGGGTGCCGTCATCCGGATCTCGGCGCTCGACGACTCAGCGGGCGTGCGGCTCGACTCCAGGGCGCTGGAACTGACCCTGGACGGGCGTCCGACCAGCGCCGAAATGGGCATCGCCGAGGTTCGCAGCGGCCGTGATCTTCGCTCGCAGGGCATGTCCGTGCCCGAAGACACGCTCGCCTTTCGCCTTACCGGCCGCCACGGTGGTGGCACGCTGGGACTGAAGCTGCCCGGTGTGGCAGGCGATCAGGCCATGGTGGTGCACGTCTATGAGCCCAACAGCGACTGGGTGGCCCGGCTGTCCGCGCCGCGTCACAACTTTCTGTCCGGGCAGGCGCTGAACCTGGAAACCGAACTGGGCAACGCCCGCCAGAACCTGCAGGCCGATTCGGTGCAGGCCATTCTGGTCAGCCCGGATGCCACGCAAACCTGGCCGATCAGCCAGGCGCGCGGCGGCGGGCTGGTGCTCAACGAGGCGCCGATCGCCACCAACGCCGAGCCCGGACAGGGTCTCTACGAGGCACATGTCTATCTCGAAACCGATTTCGAGGGGCTGACCATACGCCGGGATCTGAAGCTGGCGCTCAACATCGCCCCGGCACTAGCCCGGCTTGACGGCCAGGCGCGTCGTGTCGAAAGCCGGGATTTCGGGCTTGAACTGGGCGTGGAAAGCGCCATCGGCGGACGTTTCCAGATCAACGCCGAGCTCATGGGCACCAATCGCCGCGGCGAGCTCGAGTCGATCGGGTTCGTGCAGTCAGCCGATGTCATCGAGGCCGGCGGCGGTCAGATCTCGCTCGAGTTCGATCGCGAGCTGATGCGCAAAAGCGGCCTGAGCGCGCCGTTCGAGGTCCACAATCTGCAGCTTCTCGACCAGGGCCGGATGTTCCTGCTCGAAGATCGCGAGCGGGCGCTGATCATCCGCTAGTCATCGGCTGGAAACGCTCGAATTCGGCATGCAGGCCTGCATGCCGAAGGATCAGTCTGAGCCGACGGCCCGCCG
Source organism: uncultured Wenzhouxiangella sp. (assembly GCA_964417745.1). Classification (GTDB taxonomy): domain Bacteria; phylum Pseudomonadota; class Gammaproteobacteria; order Xanthomonadales; family Wenzhouxiangellaceae; genus Wenzhouxiangella. The sequence goes on along the minus strand of CAYQJJ010000035.1, from coordinate 8,148 downwards.
GGTCGTCGGCTTTTTTTGCGCTATGCCGCGGGTTAGCGATCAGCCGGTTTGAAACCCCGATTCGGGCACCCTGTCAGGCTCGATCGCTTCGCCGTCCACCGTCTCGACCCGCGCCGACGGCGGGCCCTGATGCAACCAGGCTTCGAGCTTTTCGATTGCCCCGGCCTCGCCGCGGGCGATCACCTCCACACGCCCGTCGTCGAGATTCACGGCATGGCCGGACAGCCCGAGCGGCTCGGCCTGGCGGCGCGTCGATTCGCGAAAGAACACGCCCTGCACCCGCCCGTTGATGAGCCAGCGGCGCGCTTCAGCCATGGTCCTCGATCCAGTCGCTGATCATGTCGCTGGTTACCGGCCCGATCCAGGTGTTGACCCGGTTGCCGTCGGCATCGACCAGGAAGGTAGTCGGCAACGCCCGCGGGGCTCCGAGATCTTCCGGGGGCGCGTAGACATCGACCATCAATATCGGGTAGCTGGCCGGATAATCCTCGAGAAAACGCTCGAAATCCTCGACCTCGGTGTCCTCGAAGGCCAGCCCGAGCACGGTGATGTCGGCGCGCGAGTCGTGCAGCCCGGACAAGTCCGGAATCTCCTTGCGGCAGGGCGCGCACCAGGTCGCCCAGTAATTGACGACCACCCAGTCGCCGCGATAGTCGGAAAGGCTGTGCAGCTCGCCGTTGAGGCCGGGGAGTTCGAACTCCACCGCGTCGGCCAGCGCCGGGCCGGTGACGAGCAGGCCGATGGCCAGGATGAATCGTTTCATGGGGACTCCTCGGTATCGAACTGCAGAATGGATTTCACGGACCGATTCATGATGCCATCGGCCTGGTGATCGATTTGTCTCAAGCCGTCCACCAATGCCCGGTCCCAGTGGCTCTCGTTGGCCAGCGAGTCCGCCTCGCCCACTGGCAGTATGAACGGCCCGGCGCGATAGAGTTCCCCGACAGTGAGCTCGTCGAGGTCGGCCGAGAGCAGCCATTCGCCGTCTTCCTCCGGGTGCACGATGCGTGCGTCGGCGAAATAGCCGAGCAGGCGGCGAATCTGGGCGTCCGTGGCAACCGGTTCGAGATTGAGCAGGCCAGGGACCGACACCCCGTGCCCGCGCCGCTGGCCAAGCCACAGATGGCCGAGCAGGCGCAGCGCGAGCTGAAATTCGTGGCGCTCCGGCCAGCGCCATCCGGGGCGACGGTAGTTGAAGGTCGTCAGCGCCGCCGCCACGCTGGCCCCCAGCAGCACCACCACCCAGGAGACATAAATCCAGATCAGGAACAGCGGAATGGTGGCCAGCGCGCCGTACAGGCGCTCGTAGGTCGGGAAGTTGGTCACGTAGAGCACGAAACCGCGCTTGGCGGCCTCGAACAACAGCGCCGAGATCAGCGCCCCGGCCAGCGCATGGTGCCAGCGCACCTGGCGGTTCGGAACGATGATGAACACCAGGGTAAAGCCCACCAGTGCCACCAGGAACGGGGCAAGGTTCAGGATCGCGCCCTGCAGTGCGCCGCGCACGATCTCCGGCGCCAGCATCGGCAGCGCGGCCAGGTAGGAAGTCAACGCCAGGCTCGCGCCCATCAGCAGCGGTCCAAGGGTCAGCACTGCCCAGTAAACGACCAGCGTATTGATCGGTCGCCGGCCGGAGTTCACCCGCCAGATGCGATTGAGGCTTTTTTCGATGGTCGCCATCAGTAAAATGGCCGTGGCGATGAGAAACGCGGTGCCCGCCCCGGTCAATTCGGCCGTGCGGCCGACGAATTCCTGCAGATACTCCTGGATGACATCGCCGGCCGCCGGGACGAAATTGGCGAAGATGTAGGACTCCATTTCGTCGGCCCAGTGGTCGAAAACCGGGAACGCCGAGATCACACCCAGGGTGACCGCCATGAGGGGCACCAGCGCCAGCATACTGGTGTAGCTGAGGGCACCGGCGGCTTCCAGATTACGGTCTTCGCGAAAGTGACGCCACAAGTGCTCACCGAACGCGCGCAGCCAGCGCGAGTCGAACAGGGCCTCGAAGCTCGTCAGGGCACGCCCCCTTGACAGCCCCGCGTCAGACTTTCGCGAAGACGAATCCACTTTCTGTTTACGAGAAACCACCATGAAGATCACTGTCTACCACAATCCACGTTGTTCGAAAAGCCGCCAGACCCTGGCGCTGATTCGCGAGCGGGGGCACGAGCCGAGCGTCGTCGAGTACCTCAAGACACCCCCCGGCCCTGACCTGCTTCAGCGTATCACTGCACTGCTCGGCGTCGGTGCGCACGACCTGATTCGCTCCGGCGAGACCGAATACCGCGAGCTCGGTCTGAGCCCGCAGACCCCGGAGACGGAGCTGATCGCCGCGATGGTCGAGCACCCCCGGCTGATCGAGCGGCCGATCGTAACCACCGACGAGGCGGCCCGCCTGGGGCGCCCGCCCGAAGCCGTGCTGGAAATCCTGCCATGACCGACATTCTGATCATCGTGCACTCGACCCACGGCAACACGCTGGCCATGGCGCGCGAAATCGCCCGCGGGGTCGAACAGGTCGACGGCTGCCAGGCGCTCCTGCGCGCGGTCGGGCCGATCACATCGGCCCTCGAGCCGGAGCGCCGGGAACTGCCCGAGCACGGCCCGGCGTTGGTCAGCAATGACGACCTGGCCCGCTGCGACGGCCTGATCCTCGGCAGCCCGACGCGCTTTGGCAACATGGCCTCGGCGGTCAAACATTTCCTCGACGGCACCGGGTCGGAATGGTTTTCCGGCACGCTGACCGGCAAACCAGCGGCGGTGTTCACCTCCACGGCAACGCTGCACGGCGGCCAGGAATCGACCCTGCTGAGCATGATGGTGCCTCTGCTCCACCACGGCATGCTGCTGGTCGGGCTGCCCTACAGCCTGCCGGAACTGACTTCGACGAAAAGCGGCGGCACCCCGTACGGCGCCAGCCACGTTGCCGGCCCGGACAATGATCGCGCGCTCGATCGCGACGAGATCACGCTGTGCCGTGCGCTTGGACAGCGATTGGCCGACACCGCCGTCAGGCTGACCTCATGATTGGCCTGGTCTGGTGCCGTTGGTCGTTGCTGGCGATTGTCGCGTTGCAGTTTGTCTGGTTCGGCTGGCTTTATCCGCTGGCCCAGTTGCCGGTATGGGGCGTGTTGATGGTCGCGGTCATTCCGCTGGTGCTGGTCCTGCCCGGTGTCTGGCGACTGCGGGCGCGGCCACTGGTGGTGGCCGGCTGCCTGTTGATGCTGTATTTCAGCTTCGCGGTCATGGAGATCAGCGTGCGCGCCGAGGTGGTCTGGATTGCCGCGGTTCAGATCGCGCTGATCACGGTCTATTTCATTGCCCTGCCGGCGATTCGTCGTCGCCCCCGGCCATCGGCCAGGCCCGACTGAGCCGCAGCAAACGGCCAAGCTGCTCGAGGGAAACATCCAGCTCCGGGGCGACCTGCCCCCCCTCGCGCAGCTCAACCGGCAGCCGGACCCAGTGATCGAGAAACATTGCCAGGCGCTCGCGGCCGGTTTCGGCAACACCGGTCATGGC
>CAYQJJ010000035.1:0-4526 GCA_964417745.1 uncultured Wenzhouxiangella sp. | reverse complement strand
GGCCACTGCCAGGCGCTCGTCATCGGTTGATTCGAGCGACTCGACCCGCGAACCGGTCACGAACCAGTCGCGCCATTCCTCGCCCTCGACCCAGTTGGCTGTCATCACCGAGCCCGGCGAAACCGGCTTGCTGGCAAAGTAGGTCAGCCGGTTGGGCACCAGGCCAAAGCGCGAGCGGGGCAGCTCGCTGACGATCGAATCTCCGACCACCGAATCCGGGCACTCCTGTTCGGTGATCGCGTCGTCGGCTTCGGCAAACAGGTAATGGCGCGGCTCGCCAGCGGTCAAACGCTGGCGAAAGACCGTCCCGGTATCGTCGCCGATGTGAAACTGGCCGACCAGTTCGAAACTCAGGCGCCCGTGATAGTTGGCCACCCGGTCATCCCCGGCGCGGGCACTGCGCCGGGTCCGGTCGACCCAGCGAACCTGGTCGTAGCACAGCCCGATACTGCCCATGCGCAGCTGGTCGGCCAGCAGGAAGGCATTCGGGAAGCGCCCCAGCAGCGCCCGGCTGACCGGCAGGGTGACCTCGGCGCCACAGGTCTGGCCCCCGTCGCAGGGCACCACCTCGATGCCTTCGGGTCGAAACGACGTGCGCTGGTCGGCCGGGCCATCGAGATCCGCGTCGGCGCCCGGACGGGTGACGCTCGCGTAGTGTTCCTCGGCGGCCGATTCGAGCGCCACGGCAAGATCGTCGAGCAGGCGCTGGTGGCGGGTCATCAGGCGCTGAACGGTATCGAGGCGCTCACCACCACGGCCACTAAGACAGTCCCGCCACTGCTCGCGCTCGGCGATGCCCTGAAACGCCTGGTCGCGCAGGCTCTCGACGGCGTCCTGCCAGCGCCTGGCGGCGAAATAGACCGGCCGCTGGGGTACCCAGTCAGTCAGGTACTGCGTCAGCAGCGACCACTCGAGAAGGTTCTCCCAGTCCGGGGGTTCGCAGCCGCTCTCGAGGAGCCAATCGAGGTGCCCATCGAGATAGTTCGCGCGCTGCCAGCTCGCCAGCTCGGCCTCGCGCTGCAGAAAGGCCACCGAAAACGGCCCGGTGCCATCACCGACCAGTTCCTCACGACCGAGGTCGTCGGCCATGTGCGCGATGAGCCGCTGCAGGCAAACCTCGAATGAATCGCGCGGCAGCAACCCGACCTGCAGCGGGTCCGGATTGCACTCGGCGATCACAGTGCGGATATCATCGCGCACGGGCTGGTCGAGATAAAACGACGCCTCGGGAATGAACAGCGCAAGACGCGCATAGGCATCGGCCAGCTCGCGCAGGGCGCTGGTCACCGACGGTGCGTCTGCGGACAGGTAGCCAACCGCATCCTGAAGCAGAGCGATGACCCGTGGCAACTGGGTATCGATGCTTCTGAGCTCGGCCGTTGGCCGCTCGGCCAGCGCCTCGAGATGGCCGGACAAGTCGCGGGCCAGTGCTTGCGGCGACTGCATGCGGGTCAGGCGAATGAGCGCCTCCATGCTCTGCCAGACGCTGCTCAGAACCCGGCCCTCGTCCGCGCTCAGCCGCGCCTCCTCAAGGATCAGTTCGACTCGCAGGCCGCTGCGCCGGTCAGGCGCCTCGGCGCGTGCCAGCTCGACCACGCGTTCGGCCTGGCTTCGGGCGTGGGCATCGTGGCGGTCGTCTTCCGCGGTCGCGGCCAGCAGGCGCCAGAACGCCGTAAGCTCGCGCTGTGCGTCCACCCCGTCGGCCGCCTCGAGCCGGTCCGCAATGCGCTCCCAGATATCGGGCGCGCCCAGCGCGGCGGCCCAGTGGGCTCGAGCCAGACTGCCGGCACGGGCATTGCCCTGCAAACGCTCGCCAAGCCGCTCCATGCCGGGCATGGCAGCGAAGGCCGTATTCGATCGCAGGTTCTGATCGTCGCTGTAGGCCAGCCAGCCAAACAGGCCGTCGGCGGCCGGCGCCCAGCACGGCGGAACGATCTCGGCGCGCCGCTCGAGCACCAGCATGAGCGCCTCCATGCGCTGGCGCCACTGCGCCGGATCTGCGTCGGCGTTTTCCAGCCAGGCGGCCGCTGCCAGGGTGGCGCGCCGGGAAGCCTCGGCAGTTTCGGGGTGGAAATGCATGGCCAGCATGGCATCGCCCGGAACCCGGTCGATCGCCTCGGCGGTGGTTGTCAAGACGGCGGCAAGCAGCCCGAGGCCAGCGATTGCGGTGATCGATTTCATGGGCGCTATACTAACCGCCCTTCGGCACTCCATGAATTGCAGCGGCACATTGAAAAGACTCAACATTTTCACCACCGGCGGTACGATCGACAAGATCTACTACGACGACAAATCCGACTATCGCATCGGCGAGCCCGAGATCGGGCGCATCCTTCGGGCCATGAACGTGGCCTTCGACTGGGAAATCCACCCCCTGATGCGCAAGGACTCGCTGCATCTCAACGACGATGACCGGGCAACGATCCGCCAGGCCGTCGAGGCCAGCCCGGACCAGCATTTCCTGATCACCCACGGCACCGACACGATGGTCGAAACCGCCGCCGCGATCGGTGATGTCGGCGAACGGGTGATCGTCCTGACCGGGGCGCTGAACCCGGCGCGGTTCATCGATTCCGACGCGGTATTCAACATCGGCTGCGCGGTCGGAGCGGTGCAGGTACTCGACCCGGGCATCTGGATCGCCATGAACGGCCGTATCTGGAACCCGGCAAAGGTGCGCAAGAACCGCAGCGCCAACCGCTTCGAAGCGATCGACGCGACGCAGTAGCCTCGATTAAACCCTGATCTTGCCGCCGCGCACGAACGGGGGCTTGACCACCCGGGCTTCGAGCCGGCGACCACGCAGTTCGACCTCGACAGTTTCGAAACCACCGGCCGGAATACGCGCCAGCGCAATCGGACATTCGATGGTCGGTGAAAAACTGCCGCTGGTGACCTCGCCGGTGCCGGCTTCGGTGTGAACCACCGCGCCGGTGCGCGGAATGGCGCCCTTGCCGAGCACCAGCCCGACAAGCTGACGATCCACGCCGGCCTCGCGCAGGGTCTCAAGCGCCGGGCGGCCGATGAAATCGCGTTCGGGCGGGTCGAAGGCCACAGTCCAGCCGAGGTTGGATTCCAGCGGGTGGGTGCCGGTGTCCATGTCCTGGCCATAGAGGTTGAGCCCGGCCTCCAGGCGCAGGCTGTCGCGCGCGCCCAGGCCGCAGGGACGCACCCCGGCCTCGCTCAGCGCCCGCCAGAAGCCCTCGGCCTCGCTGTTGGGCATGAGCACCTCGAAGCCGTCCTCGCCGGTATAACCGGTGCGGGCGATGAAATAATCGCCGTGGCTGATCGAGCGGAACGGCTTGAGCGATTCAGCCGCCGAGGCCTTGAGCACCTCGATGACCCGCTCGCGGGCCTCGGGGCCCTGTACGGCAATCATCGCCAGATCATCGCGCTCGATGATCTCGACCTCGAAATCAGCCGCGTGCTGGCGCATCCAGGCCAGATCATCGCTGCGCGTGGCGGCGTTGACGATGGTGCGGTAGAGGCCGTCGTCGAGATAGTAGGTGATCAGGTCATCGATCACCCCACCGGCATCGTTGAGCATGCAGCCGTAGAGCGCGCCCCCGGCCTCGGTGATGCGGTCGACGTCGTTGGCCAGCAGCCGGCGCAGAAAATCGCGCGCCGCCGGACCCTGGATATCGACCACGGTCATGTGCGACACATCGAACATCCCGCTGGCCCGCCGTACCGCGTGGTGCTCCTCAACCTGCGACCCGTAATTGATCGGCAAGGACCAACCGGCAAATTCCACCATCTTGCCATCAGCGGCCAGATGCGCCTCGTAAAGCGGAGTCTTGTCAGCCATGCATATCCCGTATCAAATAAAGTGCTAATGGTAAGGCAATCAGGTCAGGCCGGGACGCCGAAACCCGGAACTCTCAAGTTTTATGGGTTTCAGGTTTCAGGTTTCGGGTTTTCCGTTTTCCCATTAGCCCGTTTCCCGTTTCACCTCACCAGCGTCGCCCGCCGGATCAGCAACACCACCGGAATCGCCCCGAGAACCACCAGCATCAGCGCCGGGCTGGCCGCCATTTGCCACTGGCCTTCGGTGGTCAGTTCGTAGATGCGCACCGCCAGGGTGTCCCAGCCGAACGGGCGCAGCATCAGGGTGGCCGGCATTTCCTTGGCGATTTCGACCAGCGCCAGCAGGAACGCAGTCACCAGGCCCGGCCACAGCAGCGGCACGTTGACCTTGAGCAGGCGATACCAGCGCGGCACACCGAGGCTGCGGGCGACTTCGACGTATTCGGGTCGAATGCGCCCGGCCACCCCGTCGAGCGGCCCCCAGGCCACGCGCACGAAGCGGATCAGATAGGCCAGGATGAGCGCCAGCAGGCCACCGGCCAGGGCAGTGCCGGTGAACTCGTCGACGCGGATGAAGGCGAGCATGATGGCCACCGCCAGAACCGTTCCGGGAATGGCATAACCCAGCGCCACCACCTCGCCGAGGGCGACGAAGCGCGGCCGTGCCCGGTGGGTGGCAACCAGCAGCAGAATGCCGCCGAGGAGTACCGCCAGCGCAC
>CAYQJJ010000034.1:0-16594 GCA_964417745.1 uncultured Wenzhouxiangella sp. | reverse complement strand
CTTCCCAGCCCTAACTCGTCAGCGGCAACGCTCCGAACGCGGCGTGGGCGACCAGGTGGCCGAGCCGGTCGAGGTCGGGGATGATGACCTCGTCATTGTCGATACTCAGCTTGCCGGCGACGCCAATCGGCTTGCTGTCCATTTCGATCTCGGTAACGCTGTCTTCGGTGATCGTGGTCAGGCGCGGGAAGCCCTGGGCCAGAATGGCAATGTAGGGCATGCGCTCGATGTCGATCAGGGTCTTGGTAATGCACATGCGCGCACCCGCGACCGGCTCGGCATCCGCGCTGGCCTCGGTCAGGCGCGCAAAGCTCACCAGCGGCACCTGCCAGCCGCGCCACAGAAACGTGCCCGGCAGCCAGTCGGGTGCTTCGGCAATCGGGTCGGGGTCGCTGTAGGCCACCACCTCGGCGACGGTGGCGTTGGGGATCAGGATGCGGGTGCCGCTCAGGGGCACCAGTACGCTGCGAATTTCGGTTTCAGACATGATTCAACCCTGCGGGACCGGCATGTTGAGTTGGGCGAAGACGTGCTCGATCAGATCGCCCTCCTGGTAGGGCTTGGTCAGGTAGTCGTTGACCCCGAGCTCGCGGGCATGCTGGCGATGCTTTTCGCCGCTTCGAGAGGTGATCATGATCATCGGCACCTCCTTGAGGCGCATGTCGTTGCGCACGTGGGTGGCCAGCTCGTAGCCGTCCATGCGTGGCATCTCGATATCAAGCAGGATCAGGTCGGGCACCCGCTCGAACATTGACTCGACCGCATCGAGCCCGTCGCGCGCGGTGACCACTTCGAGGCCGCGATGCTCCAGCACCCGGCCGGTAACCCGGCGCATGGTGATCGAGTCGTCGACCACCATGACCAGCGGCGTGCGCTTGACTTCGGCGCGCGCTTCGGTGGATTCGCGGGCCTGGCCGGGGATGATTTCGCGCTCGAAGGCGCGCCGGATCAGCGGACCCATGTCGAGAATGGATACCACCTGGCCGTCACCGGTGATGGTTCCACCCAGAATGCCCGGAATCGAGCTGATCTGCGGCCCCACCGGTTTGATGACGATCTCGCGGTGGCCGAGTAGCTCGCTGACACGCAGCGCGGCACGCTCTTCGCCGGCCTCGATCATGAGCAGCGACAGCGTGGAGGAGCCAACCTCTTCGGCCGGGAAATCGAGCTGGGGCTCGAGTTCGAGCAGCGGGTAGCTCTCGCCGGCATAGTCCTGGTGCGGGTCGGTCGACTCGATCTGGCGCTGCCATTCCTCGGCCAGGATGCGCGTTACCCCGCGCACGGCCTGCAGCGGAATGGCAAAGTGGCGATCGGAAGCGCGCACCATGATCGCCTGCATGATCGTCAGCGACAGCGGAATGCGGATGGTGAAGTGCGCGCCGCTGCCGCTCTGGCTGCGTGCGGCCACGCTGCCGCCGATCTGGCGAACCTCGTTGGCGACCACGTCCATGCCGATTCCACGTCCGGCCAGTTCGCTGACCTGCTCGGCGGTCGAGAAGCCGGAGCGGAAGATCATCTGTGCCAGCGCCTGGTCATCCGGCCGATCGTTCGGGCCGAGCAGGCCGGCCGAGACGGCTTTGGAACGAATGGCCTCCAGGTCGAGTCCGCCGCCGTCATCGTGGATGCGCATGACCAGCTCGGTCGCTTCACGGGTGACGTCGATACGGATTGCGCCGGTCTCGGGCTTGCCGAGTGCCTGGCGTTGTTCGGGGGTCTCGATGCCGTGGCTGACCGCGTTGCGCAGCAGATGCTCCAGCGGTGCGGTGATGCGGTCGAGCACGTTGCGGTCGAGTTCGCCCTCGCCCTCGAGCTTGACGGTCAGCTGGGCTTTCTTTTCGACCTCGCGGGCGGCGTTTCGCACCACCCGCCGCAGGCGCGGAAGCAGGGTGTTGAACGATACCAGTCGGGCCTGCATCAGGCCTTCCTGGAGTTCGGTGTTGACCCGTGACTGCTGCATCAGCAGCGTTTCCGACTGGCGCGTGGCGTCGTCGAGAATGCCGGTCAGGCTGGTCAAGTCGTTGACCGACTCGCCCAGCGCGCGCGAGAGCTGCTGAATGGTCGAGTAACGGTCGAGTTCGAGCGGGTCGAACTCCTCGTCGGCCGGACCGTGTTCGCGCTCGTAGCGCGCAAGGATCTGGGCCTCGGTCTCGATTTCGAGCTTACGCAGCTGATCGCGCAGGCGAATGACCGTCTCGTCGACTTCCCCGACGTTATTGCGGAACACGCTGACCTGCTGTTCGAGCCGTGAGCGGAAAATGCTGATCTCGCCGGCATAGTTGACCAGCTCGTCGATCAGCGTGGCCGGCACGCGCAGGTTCTCGGCGCGCCCGGCTTCGCTCTGCTCGGTCTCGACGGGCTCGGGCTCTTCGATACTCTCGGTGGCCAGCTCGGCCGCCAGCTCGGTGGCTTCCTCGACCTCTTCGGCCTGCTCGGCGAACAGTTCCTCGACCGAGCGCTTGGGCATGGGCCGGCGTTCGTTGACCGCGTCGATCATGGCGTGCAGGTGGTCGCAGCCGGATTCGAGTGCATCGATGCGGGCGTTGTTGGTCTCTTTCAGGCCGGCAGCAATGCCTTCAAGCAGTTCTTCCATGACATGCGCGACCTGCCCGATCGGGTTGAGCCCGACCATCCGCGAGCTGCCCTTGATGGTGTGCAGGTTACGCTGCAGCCCGGTAACCAGGCTCTTGTCGTCCGGTTCTTCGCGCCAGCGCTGCAGCAGCCCGTCGGAATGTTCCAGCAGTTCCTGACCTTCTTCGAGAAAGGCCTCGAGCAGGTCTTCGCTGACCTCGTCGTAGTTGACTTCGATGACCTCTTCGGCGCCGGTCGCTGCTTCTGCTTCTTCGGCCGGGCTGTCCGCTTCGCTCGCGCGGGGCGCATCGGGAACGAAATCGCTCTCGACGACCTGCTCGAGGTCGGATTCTTCTGTCTCCGGAAGCGCCTCTTCGTCCGCCCCCAGGTCGGCCGTTTCGGCCTCTTCGGGTTCGGGTTGGTCTGTCTCGTCCGCCGTGTCGCTCGTTTCGTCGCTCGGTACTTCGAAGGCTGTATCTTCCAGAGCGGTTTCGGGGCGTGACTCGGCATCGGCGAGCTCGGCGTCACGCTCAGTGTCCTGGTCGGCTTCCGGGCGCTCGTAGGCATCGGTCTCGAATTCGAAACTCGAGTCGTCGTCTTGCGCGGCTTCGGTGCCCTCGTCTGTGGCCTCGTCGCTGCCGAATACGGGTTCGTCGCCGAACAGCGGGGCATCGCCCTCGGTGGCCTCGGCCGGCTCGTCGTCGGTCTCGGCGTGCTCCGGGAGCTGCTCGGCTTCGGGCAAGGTCTCACCCGGTGTTTCCTCACCTTCGTCGATCGTCGGCTCGGTGCCGGCTTCGTGCGCATCGGTCGTCGCCGGAGTTTCGGCCTCGAACGAGTCGAGATCGAAGAAATCGTCATCGCTGTCGGTGCTTTCGAAGCCCGAATCAGAATCGGAGTCGGAACTGAAGTCCGGTTCGTCAGTGGCCGCGTCACTCGTCGCTGCCGCTTCGGCAAACGGCGAGGGCTCGTCGAAAGCACGGTCTGCGGGCGCTTCGGAAGCCGGCAGCCCGGTCTCGTCGGTAGCGCTGGTGTCGACCGAGTCGGCCTCGTCGGGCTGCATGGTGCGGCTGCGCGATTCGATGGCCGGCGGTGTCTCGCCGGTGCGGTCGCGGTGAGCCAGGTTGTGCAGCTGTCTCAGGTCTTCGGTCAGGCCGGAGTTGCTGAAGCGCTCGTCATCGACCGACTGGCCGCAGAGCCGGTCGAGGCGCTGGCGGAACAAATCGGCGCAGCGCGACATCGCCTGTTGGCCGTCTTCGCTCGGCGGCGCGCTCGACATCGACAGCTCTTCAAGGTAGGCCTCGAGGATCTGCGCGGTTTCTGCTTCGTCGCCGATCGGCGCCAGGCGCATGGTGCCTTTCATGGTGTGGACCGCGCGCACCATCCGATCGTCGACCGGATCCGCCTTGCCCCGCTCCAGGGCTTCGGAGACCTGTGCTTCGAAGATCTCGAGATTTTCCGACAGCTCCTTGACCATCAGGTCGATCAGTGTCGGGTCCAGGCCCTCCAGCTCCGGGGGTCGTTCGGGTTCGGTCGTTTCGAGCTCGTCGAGTCGGCCGTCGCTGGCCAGAGTGGCCTTTTCGGCGATGGCGCTGCAGGCGGCCTCGTCCATCGTCGCCTCGCCCTCGCCGCTGAGCCGGGCGCGCATGCTCGGCAGGGCGGTGAGGGCTTCGGCCACCAGGCCGGTCACGGCGGGCGTGGGCTCGAGCTGGCCGTCGAGGATCCGGTTGAGCATGTTTTCCACTTGCCAGGAAAACTCGCCGATTTCGTTGGCGCCGGCCATGCGGCCGGAGCCCTTGAGCGAGTGGAAGGCCCGCCGGATGGTGGTGGTGCGGTCCTCGTCGCTCGGGTCGGCCTGCCACTCGGGCACCAGCTCGTTGAGCGTTTCGAGTTCCTGATCGAATTCCTCGAGAAAGATCTCGACGATGTCGAAGTCGTCGAATGCCGAAGCCTCATGGTCGGCTGATGCCTCGGCCGGGCTCGGCGCAGCCGGCTCGGCCGGGCTGGCATCGCCCGGCTCGGTCGAAACAGCATCGGTCGAGCCGGCTTCGTCGTCGTCGCTCTCGGCCGGTGCGTCTGTTGGCGCGTCTGCCGGTGCGTCGAACGATGCGCTGGCAGTGTCGGCGGTCGCGGTTTCGTCGAAATCCGCGAAATCGCCAAATTCCGACAGGTCGAAGTCTTCGGTGTCTTCGTCTTCGGCCACGTCGTCGGAGTCGGCAACGGGTGGCACGCTCTCCGGCGTGGTGTCTTCGACCGGCTCGGGTGCCTCCCCGGATGCTTCGGGTTCCAGCTCGGCCGGCTCGGGCGCAGCCTCGTCGGGCGCGGCCGGTTCCGTGTCGGCTTGTTCGTCCCAGTAGCCGAGCGCCTGCAGGCGCTGGATGGCCGAGTCGAGATAGCGCGCGCCGTGTTCGTCCCGGGAGGTCAGGCTCTCCAGGTAGAATTCGGTAACCGTCAGCGTCTCGGCCAGGGTTTCGAGGGTCTGGGAATCGGCCCCGGCGGCACCGTCGCCAAGGTGGTCGGCGACGATGGTTCCGGCAGCCTCGAGCATGCGTGCACACTCGTCGAGCTGAGCCATGTGCAGGGCGCCGGCGATGCGCGTGAGCGTACTCTGGGCCTCCTCGACGGCGCTGGCATCGGCTTTCTGGCGGTTGATGGCGTCGAGCAGGTGCTTGGCGTGGGCCAGATCGTCGAGCACTTCCTTGACCAGCTGGCGGGTCACCCGGCGCTGCTCGGAGGGCGGCAGCAACGTGCCTTCGCCGTCGGCCTCGTCTTCCTCCTCGCTGGCCGCGGCCGTCCCGAAGCTTTCTTCGAGCTGTGATTCGACCACCAGCAGCTCGCGGGCCACCATCAGCAGGGTCGGGTCGTCCGGGTCGTTGTTGAGCTCGGACAGCTTGCCGGCCTGGGTGCTGACTCGGCGTGCGAGGTGGTCGAGGCCCAGCATGCCGAGACTTTCGCCCACCGATTCGAGCAGCGCGGTCTGCTGGGCCAGGATCTCCGGGTCGTTGCTCTGCTCGAGCTGCGAGCCGAGCACTTCCTTGATCTTGGCCAGGTCCTCGCGCGCGGCCTGGGTGACCGCGCTGAACAGCGCGCGGTTGTGCCCGGACAGGAAAATCCTGGCCTGTTCGAGCTGGTCGGGCTTCTGGCTTTCCAGGTCAAAGGCCAGGCTGACCTCCTCGACACGCGGCGTCTCGGCCCGGGCGACGGCGATCTGAAACAAAAAGCCGCGGGTCAGGTCGTCGGCCTTTTCGGCGAGCGCCTCGCCGTCACTGGCTTCGGCCGCCTCCTTGAGTATGACGTCCATGCGCGCATACAGGCGCGTGATGGCCGGGCCGCCGGCGATCTGCCCGGCGCCCAGCGCCTCGGAGACCCCGGCCGAAGCCCAGCCGGCCCGTCGCACGGGAACCGGCAGGGCGGTGAGGTCGCGTACGCGCACGCCGATGCCCGCCAGGGTTTCGGTGGCCTCGGCGTCCTGGTTGTTCATCAGAAAACCGCGCAGGGCGTGCTGGTAGTCGCGGCGCAGGCCGGTCGGGCTGTCGTCGTGCTCACCCTCGGGCGCGGGCAGTTCGGCTGATTCCAGCTCGGGCTGGAAGAATTTCGATTCCTCGAGCAGGCGGGCGCCGGCAGCGGCGCGCAGGTCGTTGATCGTCGGCAGCACCACGATCGGTGCATCGCGCTGGGTGCTTTCGAGATAGTCGAGGTAATCGGGCAGGATGGCCGTTGCCTCGAGCAGGGTGGCGATGGCCTTGTTGGCATCCTTGACCTGATCGCTTGCAAGCGCTTCGAGCGCCAGGCCCATGGCCTCGGCGATCAACTGGCCACTGTGAAAATCCATAACGGCCAGCGAGCCGGCGACCTTGTCGCAGGCCTCGATCGCGCCGTTGAGTTCCTCGCTGGATCGTTCGGCATCCTCGTCGCCGCGCTTTTCGACGGCCTGACGAACCTCCTCGAAGAGTTCATCGAGCAGCGGACGCGTCCACTGCAACGACTGGCTGGTCATGTGTGTGTTGCTCATAGCATCGGGCCGGCGATTCGGGGTCGGAATGGGCGACTCATGTCAGTGCGTCCTCCTGGAGGCTGTCTGAAGTAGTCCCTGCATGTTCGAGCGCGGTTGTCACCGCGCTCAGGACTCTTCTTCGGGCAGCGTGAAGTCGGACACCGAGTCGCGCAGCTCGCGGACCAGTTCGGCGAGGTTGGCCACCGACTTGGCGGTCTGGCCGGTACCTTCGGTCGTCTGGACCGAGATATCACGAATGCTGTTCATCATCTGGGCGATCTTGGTGGCATTGCGCGATTCTTCCTGCGCCTGCTTGGAGATGTTCTGAATCAGCCCGGCGAGGTCGTTCGAGACCTTCTCGATCGACTCCAGGGCATCACCGGCATCCTCGGCCAGGCGCGCCCCGGAAACCACCTGCGAGGTGGTCTGTTCCATCGAGGTCACTGCCTCGGAGGTATCGGCCTGAATGGTCTGGACCAGGGCCTCGATCCGTCGCGTGGCGTTGGTGGCGCGTTCGGCGAGTCGCTGGACTTCGTCGGCAACCACGGCGAAGCCGCGGCCGGCGCCACCGGCCGAGGCGGCCTGAATGGCCGCGTTGAGCGCGAGCACGTTGGTCTGCTCGGAAATGCCGTTGATCAGCTCGACGATGTCGCCAATTTCCTGGGACGACTCGCCGAGTCGCTTGATTCGCTTGGAGGTTTCCTGGATCTGGTCGCGAATGCTGTCCATGCCGGTAATGGTCTGGCGCACCATGTCGGCGCCGCGGTTGGCGATTTCGACCGAGTTCTGGGCCACGTCGGCCGACTCGCTGGAGCGCTTGGCCATGTCGTCGAAGGACTGGGCCATTTCGTTGATGTTGTCGGTCGCGTCGCGAATTTCCTTGGCCTGGTGCTCGGAAGCTTCGGCGAGCTGCATGGTGGTCGCGCGCGTTTCCTGCGCCTGGGCGGCCACCTGCTGGGCCGTGCTGTTGACCCCGGCGACCAGGTCGCGCAGCGCCTCGACGGCGTAGTTGACCGAGTCGGCGATGGCGCCGGTGACGTCCTCGGTCACAGTGGCCTGGACCGTCAGGTCCCCGTCGGCGAGCGAGCTCATTTCATCGAGCAGGCGCAGAATGGCGTCCTGGTTTCGCTGGTTGACGTCGGCGGTGGCGCGAGCCCGGCGGCGCTGGGCGCGGTAGGCGCCGAAACCGATCAGGAACAGCGCGAACAGCGCTGCGGCTGCCAGTGTGATGCCGGCCAGCAGCGAGGGCCAGACTTCGTCTTCGCCGAGCGTGCTGTACTCGGTGGCCAGGGCGCGCGCCTGGTCGGTGAGGTCCTCGGCATCGAGGAAGATTTCGTCGGCGGCCTCGCGCACCTCGAACAGGTCGGTCGAAGCGGTCAGGATGGTGTCGACGTCGATCCGGATCTCCTCGAAGATCGGCATGACATCGGCAAGCGCTTCAAGCACCTGGCTGTTGCGTACGGCACTCAGGTTGAGGCCTTCGTCGCCGTTGATCAGGCCTTCCAGGACCCGCTCGAACAGCCCGGCATCACGGCTGAAGGCATCGGCGGCGGTGATTGCGCCGGTTCCGCCGGCCATGATGTCGCCGACGCGGCGCAGCATGCGATCGGCGAGGACGAGCTGCCGGCTGGCAATGTAGATCTGCGTGGTCGGGGCGCCGGTCTCGATCATGCGACGCACGACCTCATCGGACTGGGCCTGGAGCTGCGGGATGTTGGTCGAGAAGGCCGCGGCACTGTCGGCCAGCTCGATCACCAGATCGGTACGATCGAGAATCTGGACGGAGAACTCATCGATTCGGCTCCAGAGTTCCTCGAGCGTGGCCAGCGAGTCGTTGACCCGGTCTGGCGACGGCGGCAGGTTGGTGTCCGGGTTACCGCTGCGCAGCTGGTTGATGGCGTCGTCGATGATATTGCGGGTCTCGCGCAGTTCGTCGAAGGCGTCGAAGTTGCCAACCGCCGATTCACCGGCGGCCTTGGCCAGCTGCTGGGCACGCACCTGGATGTCGGTCGTCAGCGCCAGGTATTGCGTTTCCTGCTGGTTGCGCTCGTTGAGCAGGTAGAAGTTGTATGCCACCAGACCCAGCAGTACAAACAGCAGTACGAACAGCAATATCTGCGCGGAAGACAGTTTCTGTTCGCTCGATTGCGTGACCACGCTACTCATGCCTACACCTCATTGATCATCTTTCGTTTGACTGGCCCGCGAGTGCCCGCATTCGGTGCCCGCAAAAGCTCGTTGTCGTTCGACCCATTGTCGTAAAAATTGCTTGCCGGTCCGCTTGAAGAGACCGGCCGGCGCGGTTGACGAAATCCCGGAAAAAAGCCGGTTCCCCTCATCAATGCTCCCGCGCGCCGTCCATGAAATCCTGCCGGCGCTGCAGTTCGCCGAGTTGCAGCACGCCCCAGTTCTGCTCGTCGGTCGCGAATTCCTGGTTGACCAGATCACTGAGCTCGGTGTCCTGCCAGGCCGGCTCGTTCTGAAGGTCATCGGTATGGAAATGGCGCTGACCGAATACCTCGTCGACCACCAGGCCGGCCAGGCGCCCCTGCAGGCGGGTCAGGATCAATCGGGTACGGGCGGTGACCGGCGTCCGGGAACCGAACAGGTACCAGCCCAGGTCGGAGACCGGCGCGAGATTGCCGCGCACGTTGGCCACGCCGAGCAACCAGTCCTTGGTTCCGGGAACCGGGTAGAAGGGCGGAAAGGCAATGATTTCCTCGATCTGGTCGATCCGGCAGGTCAGGTGATGGTCGCCGAGGCGAAACACCACACCGTCCCAGTTGCTGATCTGCTGCTGCCGGCCGGCTTCGCCGACGTCGTGCGAGAGGCTGCGTTGTTCGTAGTCGGCCAGCAGGCCGAAGAGGCTCCCGTCGGACGGGCGACGCACTGCCTTTTTCGTTTGGTCCCCTTGCATTATCCCTCCAGTGTCTCGCCCGGCCGGAGTGCGGTTCAAGCCGGTTCGGAATGCTTCGACTGGTCGCGCACGGCGGCCAGCAGTTCGTCCCGGGTGAATGGTTTGGTCAGATACTGGTCGGACCCGACAATGCGCCCGCGGGCCTTGTCGAACAGGCCATCCTTGCTGGTCAGCATGATGACCGGGACCGAACGGAAGCGGGCGTTGTTCTTGATGATCGCGCAGGTCTGGTAACCGTCGAGCCGCGGCATCATGATGTCGACGAAGATGAGGTCGGGCTCGTGTTTGTGGATCAACGACAGCGCTTCAAAGCCGTCGTTGGCGGTGATGACTTCACAGCCTTCGCGACTGAGCATGGTCTCGGCCGACCGCCGGATGGTCCGGCTATCGTCGATCAACATGATTTTCAGGTTTTTGATGCCTGAATTATTGGTGTCCTGATCTTGGTCTTCGCTCATAACCGGGTACGGGTATTGTCCAGTGGCGAGATATGGATGCTCGCGTAGGTTAGTCTATATTCGCTGAATTTGCCAATCCAGTAGAATAGAACCGTTCAAGTCGATGGTAGCAAAAGAATTTCCCGGCTCATTCTGCCGGATTCGGCAACGAATTGCACACCCCGTCAGTCGCCGGTTGACTTTTCTTCGGTTGCCGGGGCCTGGTCATCGTCTCGCGCGCGGATCCACCGGACGGCTTGGCTGCCGTCTGGCCCGCCAAGCCCGGAATGAATCCTCATGCTGAAAAATCTCGTCGTCGTCATGGACGACATCGCCCGGATCACCGTTGCCAAGGACACCACCTTCGCGCTCCTGCTCGAAGGGCAGCGCCGGGGTTACACGGTCTACTATGTCAACGAGGACCAGCTCTATCTCGACGGCGCTGCCGCCTGCGCCACGCTTCGGAACGTCAGCGTCCGCGACGACCCGGACGACTGGTTCACGCTGGGTGAGCCCGTCTCCCGAGCGCTCGGGCCCGACGATCTGGTGATGATGCGCGCCGATCCCCCGGTCGATGCCGGTTATCTCAATGCTACCTATTTGCTCGACCGGGCCGAGGCCGCCGGCGCCCGGGTGATCAATCGCCCGCGCGCGCTGCGCGATTTCAACGAAAAGCTGGCCATTGCCCGCTTTCCGGCACTGATGCCCGAGACCCTGGTCAGCAGCCAGGCGCCGCGCCTGCGCGAATTCGTCAAGGCCCGCGGCCGTGCCGTCCTCAAGCCGCTCGATGGCATGGGCGGGCGCGGCATCTTCCTGGCCGGGGCCGACGAGCCCAACCTCAACGTCATCGTGGAAACGCTGACCGATAACGGCACGCGCCTGGCCATGGCGCAGCAGTTCCTGCCCGAGATTCGCGAAGGCGACAAGCGTATCCTGCTGGTTCATGGCCAACCCGTGGACTACCTGCTCGCGCGCATTCCCGGTTCCGGCGATTTCCGCGGCAACCTGGCGCGTGGCGGTCGCGGCGAAGGCCGGCCGCTCAGCGACAGCGACCGGGCGATCGCCGAGGCCGTCGGGCCGACGATGGTCGAACACGGCATCGAGCTGGCCGGGCTGGACGTGATCGGTGACCGGCTCACCGAAATCAATGTCACCAGCCCGACCTGCGTGCGGGAACTGGACGCTCAGTTCGGAATCAATATCTCCGGGATGCTGTTCGACGCCGTCGACCCCTGATGCCCATGGCCACCTGGAAGCCCTCGACAAGCAGTGATTCGCTGATCCTCGCGCTGGCCGTGGCCGTTGTGCTGCATGCTGCGGTCATTGGTCTGGTGCATTTCGAGGTCATCGGTTCGCGCCCGGACGAGGTGCCGGTCAGTCTGGATGTCATCCTGGTCGAGTGGGAAACCGAGGAAGCGCCCGACGAGGCGGACTTTCTGGCCCAGGTCACCCAGCGCGGCGGCGGCGAGAGCCCCGACCTGGAGCGGCCGGCCGAAGCGGTGCCGGCCGGCGAGCCCGAGCCTGAAGTCGTGCCCGAGCCGAGCGAGGAGGCCAGCGAGGCGCGCGAGGAGGAGGCCACGCCGACCGAGGTGGTCAGCGTCGACGACCTGACTGATCCGCTGGTCGAGGCGCCACAGGAGGATTCGGCCGACGACGACCCGGTCGACGCGCGCGAGCTGCGCGAACAATCGCTGGCCATGGCGCGGACCTCGCCGGACCGTTTCGCCGAAGCCCAGGATTTTCCCGAGCGCCCGCGCCGCAAGTTTGTCTCGGCCAACACCACCGAGCACCTCTATGCCGGCTATATGCGCTCCTGGGTCGCCAAGGTCGAGCGGGTCGGCAACTACAATTACCCGACGCAGGCGCGGCGCATGAACCTCGAGGGCAGCCTGGTGCTCAGCGTCGACGTGCTGGCCGATGGCAGCGTCGAGCAGATTCGCGTGCTGCGCTCCTCGGGTTACGACATTCTCGACGAGGCGGCGGTGCGCATCGTGCGCCTGTCCGCGCCGTTTGCCCAGCTTCCGCCGGAAATCACCGAAGATGTCGACGTGCTCACCATTACCCGCACCTGGCAGTTTTCGAGCCGCACCGGCCTGCGCTGACCGGGCCAGCCCCGGGCGGGGCGCCATGCCCGGGCACGGGGGCTTGCGGGAATCGACGGGTGTGACGGGGCCGGGGCGTAGCATTGCCGCCAACGCTGCTAAACTGTCGGTGTGAGTTATCTAGAGCAACAATTCCTGATCGCCATGCCCGGCATGGCAGACCCCAATTTCAATCGCGGGGTCACCCTCTTGTGCCAGCACAATGACGAGGGCGCGCTCGGCATCACCATCAACCGCCCCTCGGAGTTCACTCTGACCGACGTGCTCGGACAGATCGGCATGACCTGCGAGGACATCGAGCTGGGCCAGACCCCGGTGTTCGAGGGCGGGCCCATGCACCGCGAGCGCGGCTTCGTGCTGCACGCCAGCGACAGCCAGTGGGAGTCGAGCATGGCGGTCGGCCCGGGGATCGCGGTGACCACTTCGCGCGATGTGCTCCAGGCAATCGCCGACGGACAGGGTCCGGAGAAGTTCCTGGTGGCGCTGGGCTATGCCGGCTGGGGCGCCGGCCAGCTCGAGGAAGAGATGCGCGACAACGCCTGGCTGACGGTCATGGCCAGCCCGGATGTGATCTTCGACCTGCCGGTCGAGGCACGCTGGGAACAGGCCGTGGCCCGGCTCGGCATCAACGTGGGCAGCCTCCAGCCTGCCGGTGGGCATGCCTGAGGGAGCCGGGTCCGGCAACTGGCTGGGCATCGATTTCGGCAAGCGCAAGCTCGGTCTGGCGGTCGCCCATCCGCTGACCGGCTCGGCGCGTCCGCTCGAGACCCTGCGCTACAGCGAAGTCACCCAGCTCGAAGCCGGCCTGCTTCGAGTCATCAAGGAATGGCGGCCGGCCATCATCGTGGTCGGTCTGCCGCTCGACGGCGAAGGCCGGGACACCGACATGAGCCGCCGGGTACGGGCTTTCATCGAGCGCCTGGCCAGCCTGGCGCCGATGGCCGAAATCCGCTTGCACGATGAGCGCCTGACCTCGCACGCCGCGGCCGGGGCGTTCGCCGAACGGCGCGAGCAGGGCCGGGCCCGGCGTCGCGATGCTGCTCACCTCGACAGCCTGGCAGCGGCCCTGATCCTCGATTCCTGGATCGCCGAGCACGACCATGCCTGAGCGCTCCCGACGCCATCTCCTCGACATCGACGACCTTTCCGATGCCAGCGTGCAGGCGCTGCTCGACCGCGCCGTGACCCTGTCGCGGGGCGAAGCGCCACGGTCTCTGGGCCTGACCGCGGCCAACCTGTTCTTCGAGCCGAGCACGCGCACCCGCGTTTCGTTCGAGCTGGCTGGCCAGCGGCTGGGCATGAATATCATCAATATCGAACTCGACCGCTCATCGGCGACCAAGGGCGAAAGCCTGGAAGATTCCGCGGCCACCCTGGCTGCCATGGGGGTCGACTGCCTGGTGCTGCGCCACCCCGAAACCGGTCGCGCGCGATCGCTGGCCGGGGCCCTGCCGGCCGGCATGAACCTGATCAACGCCGGCGACGGCTGTGGCGAGCACCCCAGCCAGGCGCTGCTCGATGCGGCTACACTACAGGCCGAAGGCGTCGACTGGCCGAGCACGCGGGTTGCCATCATCGGCGATATCCGTCACTCGCGCGTGGCGCGCTCGGGCCTGCGCCTGTTCCGCCGTCTCGGTGTCGCCTCGCTGCGCCTGGCCGGTCCGGAATCGATGCTGCCTGCCCAGGCGCCGGACCCGGAGGCTGAAATCGTCCATGATCTGGCCGAGGCGGTGCGCGATGCCGACGTGGTCATGATGCTGCGCGTCCAGCGCGAGCGCATGGATAGCGCCGGCTGGCCCGACCCGGACGAGTATTTCAGGCGTTGGGGTCTGAGCGAGCATCACCTGCGCCAGGCCGCGCCGGCTTGCCGGGTTTTACATCCCGGCCCGATCAACCGCGGCATGGAAATCGATGCGGACGTGGCCGACGGCCCGCGCTCGCGCATCCTCGCCCAGGTCCGGATGGGTGTATTCCTGCGCATGGCGATCTTCGAATGGCTGGCCAGCGCCTGAAGCACCGCCAAGCCAGGCAGCCGGTCGCCCGACCGGAAAATCAACCCCCCTGAACCTCGAGCCTTGAGAAGAATGTCCGATACCCCCCGATATCCCCGCCGCATCCGCAGTTTCGTGCGCCGGCCCGGGCGCTTGACGCCGGCCCAGCAACGGGCGCTGGAGGAGCTGTTGCCGCGCTATGAGGTGGGTGAAGGGGAGCTGCGCGCGGCCTTCGACAGCGCTGCGCCGCTGGTCGTCGAAATCGGCTTCGGCAACGGTGACGCGCTGGCCTGGATGGCGGCCAACGAACCCGACAAGCACTTCATCGGCATCGAGGTCCACGAACCCGGCGTCGGCCGTGCGTTGCGCTCGCTCGAATCCGGCCAACTGAGCAACGTGCGGGTGAGCATGCGCGATGCCGTCGAGGTATTGCGCGAGCAGTCGGGCCCGGGCAGCATCGACGAGGTCCGGGTCTTCTTTCCCGACCCCTGGCCGAAGAAACGCCACCACAAGCGGCGTATCTTCCAGGCCGATTTTGCCGGTCTGGTTGCCGACCGGCTGGTGCCGGGTGGTCTGCTGCATCTGGCCACCGACTGGGCGCCGTATGCCGAGTGGATGCTCGAGGTGCTGGCCGACTGCGAGCTACTGGTCAACCAGGGCGATCCATTCGTCGAGCGTCCTGACTGGCGCCCCCTGACCCACTTCGAACGCCGAGGGCATCGACGCGGGCACCAGAGCTTCGATATTCTCTGCCGCCGCAAGGACGACCCCCCGGCCTGATGCCGGAAAGTTTGGGGTTTTGCGTGTTGGGTACCGGGTGGATCGGTTAAGGTAAACGCGATCGGAAACTAACGCGCGGGAACGGACGACAGCGACATGGAAAGCGGGATGACCCTCAGCGGCGACATGATCCTGGTGCTCATGTTGCTGGGGCTGACGGTTATCCTTTTCGTTCTCGAAATCGTGCGCATCGACATCGCTGCGGTGTGCATCATGGTGCTGATCGGCCTGCTCGGTATCGTGCCCGGCGATCAGCTTTTCAACGGTTTTGCCTCCAACGCGGTCATTTCCATCATCGCGGTCATGATCATCGGCGCCGGGCTGGACCGCACCGGGGTGATGAACGTGGTCGCCAACGGCATCGTGCGCGTCGGCGGTCGCTCCGAGTCGCGCATCATGACCATGGTCTCCTCGACGGTCGGGGTGAGCTCGGGCTTCATGCAGAACACCGGCGCCACCGCGCTGTTTCTCCCGGTCATCGGACGCATTTCGGCGCGCCTGGATCTGCCCCTGCCGCGCCTGTTGATGCCGATGGGTTTCTGCGCCATCGTCGGCGGCACCATCACCATGGTCGGTTCCTCGCCGTTGATCCTGCTCAACGACCTGATCGAAACCTCGAACCGGTCCTTGCCGCCGGGTGCCGAGGCCATGCAACCGTTCGATCTGTTCGACGTCACCCCCGTCGGTCTGGCTTTGCTGGTCGCGGCACTGCTCTACTTCCTGGTGATCGGCAGCCGGCTTCTGCCGCGTGCCGAGGTCAAGCGTGCCGCCTCGCCGGGGCGCACCAAGAGCTATTTCGCCGACGTCTACGGCATCGAGGGCGACATTTACGAGATGCTGGTCACCGTGGATTCACCGCTGGTCGGGATGCGCATCGCCGAGGCCGAAAAGCTGGCCGGCGCACCACTGATGCTGGCGATCCAGAATACCGACGAACCGCGCCTTGCACCGCCGGCCGAAGAGATGGTCTGGGTCGGCACCGTGCTCGGCGTGATGGGAACCCGCGACCAGGTCGGTCAGTTCGCGCTCGATAACAAGCTCCGGCTGCAGCCCCGGTTGCGCACCTTCGGCAACCTGTTTAACCCGACCCGCGCCGGTATTTCGGAGGTCGTCATTCCGCCCGGGTCGCGGCTGGTCGACAAGACCATCGGCGAGGCGCGCCTGCGCTCGCGTTTCGGGATTTCGGTGCTGGCAGTCAACCGGCGCAACGAGATCATCACTGACGGACTGCGCGAAGTAACCCTGCAGGTCGGCGATTGCCTGGTCAGCCACTCGACCTGGCGCGACCTGTCCAACGTGGCGCGCGACAAGGATTTCATTGTCGCCACCGATATCCCGAAGGAAGAGCAGCGCCCGCAGAAAGTCAGCTTCGCGCTCGGGTTTTTCGCGCTGTCGATGTTCCTGATCCTGTTTACCGACTTTCAACTCTCGGTCGCCCTGATGACCGGCGCTATCGGCATGATCCTGACCGGGGTGCTGAGCATGGACGAGGCCTACCAGGCGGTCAGCTGGAAGACGGTCTTTCTCATGGCCAGCCTGATCCCGCTCGGATTTGCCATGGAGGTGACCGGCACCGCCGCCTGGATTGCCGAGCAGGTAATCAATACGCTCGGCGATGTGCCCGGACTGGCCATGCAGATCGTGCTGGTGCTGCTGGCCACACTGTTTACCCTGGTGATGTCCAATGTCGGGGCGACCGTGCTGCTGGTACCGATTGCCATCAACATCGCGCTGGCCACCGGAGCCAACCCGGCGGTCTACGCGCTGATCATCGGGCTGGCGACTTCCAACGCCTTCATCCTGCCGAC
>CAYQJJ010000033.1:1817-17111 GCA_964417745.1 uncultured Wenzhouxiangella sp. | reverse complement strand
ATCCCGCTGGCGGTGCTGTTTACTTTCGTGCTCATGGGGCTCGGCGGGCTGACGCTCAACGTGATCAGTCTCGATGGCCTGGCGCTCGGGGTTGGCTTGTTGCTCGACAACGCCATCGTCATGCTCGAAAACGTCTCCCGCCACCAGGACAAACTCGGCAAGGACCCGCAGCACGCCGCCCACGACGGCGCCGATGAGGTCATGTCGGCGATCACCGCCGGCACGCTGACCAACCTGGCGGCCGTGGCACCGTTTCTGCTCATCACCGGCATGGCGGCACTGGTGTTCCAGGAGCTCATCCTGACCATCTCGTTTGCCGTGGTGGCCTCGCTGGCCGTGGCGCTGACCCTGGTGCCGATGCTGGCCGCCCAGTTCGGCAAGGTGCGATTCCGCTCCGGGCTCGACCGCACCCGGATCTACCGCAGCTTCGATGCATTCATCAGCTGGCTGATCACGCGCTACAAGGCGCTGCTGTCGGGCATCCTGCGCTGGCGCTGGCTGGTGGCCGCGGCTTCGGTTGGTCTGTTTGTCGGCAGCATCCTGTTCATGGACGAGCTCGGCAACGAGTTCCTGCCCCAGCTCGACGACGGGCAGGTGAGCGTTCGCATCTCACTGCCGCCGGGCACTACACCTGAGGAGACCGACCAGGTCTCGCGCATGGTCGAAAACGAGATCGGGCGAATGGATCATGTCGAGAGCGTGTTCGCCATTACCGGCGGGCACCTGCACGGCGGCGTGATTTCCGAGCGGCCCGGAACGGCGCGCATGAGCGTGGTGCTGACCGATGCCGCCGAGCGCCCCGAGATGCCGGCCGGGCTGTGGGTGGCTGATGCCCAGGAACGCCTGCGCGATCTCGAGATCCCCGATGCGCGCATCTGGGTGCGCCCGCCGCGGATTCCGGGCTTGAACTTCGGCGCCTCGGGCACCGACATGGACGTGATGATCGTCGGCGAGGACCTCGAATTGCTCCAGGCACTGGCCGGCGAAATGGTCGACCGGCTCGAGGGCATTCGCGGGCTCGAAGACCTGGAAATCGCGCGCGAGGATCGCACCCCCCTGCTCAGCGTCAACGTCGACCGCGACCGCGCCGCGGCGCTGGGGCTCAACGTGGGTGAGGTCGGCCGCGCCCTGCGCGATGCCATTACCGGGGCGGTGCCGACCCAGTATTCGACCGGCGCCAACCAGTACGACGTGCGGGTGCGTCTGCCGCGCGAGGCGACCGGGGACGAGAACATGCTGCGCCAGGTCATCGTGGCCGCGCGCAACGGCCGGGTCATTCAGCTCGGTGACGTCGCTGGCTTCGACCTCGGCGACGGGCCGGCGCACATCGAGCGCGAAAACCAGGTGCGCATTCAGCGCGTCACGGCCGATTTCAATGCCGCGCTCAACGACCCGGGCAGCATCATGGACGAGATCCGCACCCGCGTCGAAGACATGAACCTGCCCGACCAGTACGGCCTGATCTTCGGCGGTCAGTTCGAGACCGTCGAGGAGACCGACCGCGAAATGCTCACCGTCATTCTGCTGGCGCTGTTCCTGGTGTTCGTGGTGCTCACGGTGCAGTACGAGCGCCTGTCGAACCCGCTGGTCATCATGGCCGCCGCGCCGCTGAGCCTGATCGGGGTGGTGGCGATCCTGTGGGGTACCGGCACGCCGCTTTCGGCGCCGGCCTTTCTGGGCGTGATCCTGCTGATCGGCATCGTGGTCAACAATGCCATCTTGCTGGTCGAATACATCGAGCGTGGCCGTCGCGGCGGACTTTCGACGGCCGATGCGGTGGTCGAGGCCGGCGGCATTCGCCTGCGTCCGATCCTGATGACCACGCTGACCACCGTGGCCGGCATGGTCCCGCTGGCCGTCGGCATGGGTTCGGGTGCGAACCTGATGCAGCCGCTGGCGATCGCCGTGATCGGCGGTCTGCTGACAGCGATGGTGCTGACGCTGTTCCTGATTCCGTGTCTGTACGTCATCGTGCAAAACGCCAGCGAGCGTCTGCTGGGCTTTCTGCTCGGCCGCGAGGCCTCATCCCCGCAGGCCCGAACCGCGGATTCGACCCCCGGCGGCTGACCGCGCGGCTTGCCCGTCGGAAGCTGATGCTCGCACCGGGGCGCGGCCGGTAACCTGCGGCTTTGGCGGCGGGCATGGTCCGGTGCCCGCCGCCCGGTTGCACTGCTTTTCGGGATGCCCGGGTCGTGGTGGTGAAATGGCTCGATTCGTGCGACACTTACCGTCTGAATCCAAGGGGTTGCGCCGATGAGCATCATGTCCTGGGATCGCTTCGTTGGCCAGAAACAGGGCGATTTCCAGTATACGATCGACGCCTCCGAGCTGCGGCTCGGCGATCTTGTCGTGGGTGTCGAAAACAGCGCGCCCGAGCTGGAGTTGCCCGAGCAGGGCCTGCAGATCGATTCCTTCGAGCGCAAGCAGTGGCTTCAGCAGCGCTGTTCGCGCGTGGTAATCGATCTCGATCGCTCGCTTCATCGGCAGCGACCGGCCGAGTCGTCCGGGCGGATCCTGCTCGAGCCCGTTCCGGCCGTACCGAAAGATATCGAAGCCCTGTGCCGGCGGCCCTTGAGCGCCCGGATGCTGGTCGACGCCTGGCGCGTGTACCGCGAAATCAGCCAGTGTGCCCAGGCCGCGGTAGTCGCTTTTTCGCGCCACGGCGAGCTCGACATCGACAGCATGCAAGCGGCCGTGGCCAATCTCGCCGATGCGCTCGATACCCAGCTCCCGGCGCTGATCTGGCTGACCCGGATCAAGGAAACCCCACGGTACGCGTTTCAACACGCCATCAACGTGGCCATCATTTCCGCCGGCTTTGCCCACGCGGCTCGCTGGGGCCGACAGCGCGTCGAGCAGGCAGGCATGGCCGGGCTTTTGCACGACCTGGGCAAGACCCGGCTGAGCCTGAAAGTGATCAACAAGCCCGGGCCGCTGGACGACCGGGAGCTCGAGCACGCGCGCTCCCACGCCCGCCTCGGTGCGCGCATGATTGCCAGCAAGCACCGGCTGCCCACCGCGGTAATCGATGCCGTCACCCATCATCACGAGCGGCCGGACGGCAAGGGCTATCCGGATGGCCTGGCGCTGCAGCGCATCCCGTTGCTGGCGCGATTGATCGGGCTGGTCGATGCCTACGATGCCATGACCTCCAATCGAATTCACGCCGCGGCGATCTCCCAGCGCAAGGCCCAGGGCGAGATATGGGAGCAGCGCGATCGCCAGTTCGATCCCGAGCTGGCCGAGGCTTTCAATCGTTTTCTGGGCTGGGTATCGCCGGGCACGCTGCTGCGCCTGAGCAACGATGACCTTGCCGTGGTGCTCAATGACGGCCCCGGGCGCGGCCTGAACCCGCGCTTGTGCCGCCTGCGCCCCGACGGCGATGGCTACCGCCCGGGTGTCGAGCTTGACCTCGCCCGTGAGCGAAACCGCATCGATGGCGAGACGGTACGCGTGATGTCCCTGCTGCCCGACGGCGCCGAGGGTGTGAACATGCGCGACCTGACCCGGCGCATGCCCCGGGCGCTGGCGCGTTCGGCGCCGGGTTCGACCGGGCACAATGGCGCGAGGCCGTCACGCGGGTCGTCGCCGCGCGGGTTGTTCGGGCGCGGCAAGCCCCGCGAGCGGCGCCGTTGCCCGCGCGTCGATGCCCCGCGCGGTCTCGACATCCTGGTCGTCGACGATTCGCAGACCGTGCGCCGGGTGCTCTCGGGCATGCTGCGCCAGGCCGGCTACGAGGTCGAGACCTGCGAGCGCGCCGACGCTGCCCTGGCGCGTGTGCGCGCCACACCGCCGGACCTGCTCTTTCTCGACATTGTCCTGCCCGACGCGACGGGGTTTTCGGTGTTGCGAGAGTTGCGCGCCGGTTCACAGACCGAGCGGTTGCCGGTGGTCATGATCAGTGGCGATTCCCATGCCACCGACGAGTTCTTCTTCAAGCGCGTCGGTGCCGATGATTTCATTCCCAAGCCCTTCGGCCGGCGCGAAGTCTTCGGCAGCGTCGAGCGCCTGATTCGCGGTGGCTTGCTGCCACAGCGCCCGGTTCACCAGCAGACCCTGGCGCAACCCGCGCCGGGTTGAGCATCAGTGCTCGGGCAGAATGCTCAGCGGAGGCTGCTGGAGTTCATCGAGCTGTTCTCTTAGCTGCTGCAGCACGTTCTCCCAGTGGCGCTCGTCGGCAAACCAGGGGAAGGCTCGCGGGAAGGCCGGGTCGTTCCAGCGCCTTGCCAGCCAGGCCTGGTGGTTGATCATGCGCAGGGTTCGCAGCGGTTCGATGAGATGGCGCTCGGCCGGGTCGAACTCGCTGAACTGCCGGTAGCCTTCCAGCAGCCAGCCGAACTGTTCCTCGCGGTCGGCGCGTTCGCCCGAGATCAGCATCCATAAATCCTGGATCGCCGGTCCGGTCAGGCAATCGTCGAGGTCGACGAAGTGGGCCTGGTCGTAGCGCCACAGAATATTGCCCGGGTGGCAATCGCCGTGCAGCCTCAGGGTTCTGAAATCACCGGCGCGCTGCCAGGTGGCCTCGATGGCTTCGAGCAGGTGGTTGGCGAGTTGTTCAAAGGCGGACTCCAGGCCCATCGGCACCCAGCGATTGGCCAGCAGCCAGTCGACCGGCTCCCGGCCCCAGCGCTGGATCGACAGCTCCGGGCGATGCTCGAAGCGCTTGGCGCGGCCACAGGCGTGCATACGTCCGAGCGCCCGGCCGAGGACGAGCAGCGTGGGCCGGTGTGCCGGCTCCGGCGCGTGCCCGCCCTGGCGCGGGAAAATGGCGTAACGGAAACCCTCCAGATGGTGCAGCGTGCGGCCCTGGTAGGCCAGCGGGGCGACCACCGACAGGTCCGTGGCGACCAGCTCGAGGCTGAAGCGGTGTTCTTCCTCGATGGCCGCGTCGCTCCAGCGACCGGGCCGGTAGAACTTGACGATGACCGGGACATCATCTTCCAGCCCGACCTGCCAGACCCGGTTTTCGAAACTGTTGAGCGCCAACAGCCGGCCGTCGCTGACAAGCCCGTGCTGTTCGACCGCATCGCAGACCCGCTCGGGGGAGAGTCCGTCGAAAGGTTGTTCGGGCAGTTCGGTCATCGCTGTGAAATTTCCTTATCGACGGCAAGTCGGAAACATGCCTTGTGGTTTATGATCTCAGATAAAGCAGTCGGCCTGGCAGGCAGGAAAACGGATCAATGAATCGACATTCTGACACGTGGCGCCGGATTCCGATCGCGATCATGAGCGTGGTGATGCTTGCCTGGGCCCTCACCGGCGTGGCCGGGACCGAAGAACAGGAAGAGGAAGAACGAAAAGAGCGCGAGCGTCGCGAGCAGATCATGGAAATGTCATGCCGTGACGATCTGGATCGTCCCGAGAGCTGGCTGGATCGTTCGCACAGCTATATGAGCCAGCGCCTGTGCGAGCCGGCGGCCTGGTTCGACGGCTTTTTCGGTGACCCCCGATCGTTCGAAGAGACCCCCGTGGGCACCTTCGTGCGCCTGCGCAGCGGCCTGACCTGGGACCAGACCGAGGGCTGGAGCATGGGTCTTCGGGTCCGCGCCAACGTGCTGCTGCCGCGGGTCTCGGAGCGGGTCCGGCTGCTGGTCACCCGCGACGAGGATGTCAGCGGCGAGTTTCGCGACGGCCCGGCCACCGATGACGGCGACGAGCAGACCCGTCTGGGCCTGCGCTTCATCGCCACCGAGCAGGCGCGTTCGCAGCTCGATTTCGATGGCACGGTTCGCCTCAGTGGTAGCAGCCTCAACCCGCGTGTGCGCGGCCGCTATCGCTACGTGCAGGGCCTTACCGAGGACACCCTCGGCCGCGCGACGCAGAGTGTTTTCTGGGAGCGCGACGAGGGCTTTGGAACCACCTCGCGCCTGGACTGGGAATGGCTGCCCGACCGCGACCAGCTGGTGCGCTGGACCGGCCAGGGCACGGTCTCGGAGGCCTCGGATGGCATCGACTGGCAGAGTTCGGTCACCGGCTTCCGGCAGCTTACGCCACGCACGGCGCTGCGTACCGAGGTCGGTGCCTTCGGCTTTACCAGCCCGAGTTTCGAGGTCGAGGAATACTTCGTGGCATTCCGGTACCGCCGCCAGTTCCTCCGCCCCTGGCTGTTTTTCGAGATTCAGCCCGAACACGCCTGGCCGCTGGACCTCGACACCGGTCAGCGCCGGCGCGACTGGCGCCTGACGGCAACGCTGGAAGTCCAGTTTGAAAACGAGCGCTCGCGCGAGGTGCGCCTGCGCGAGTATCTCGGCGAGGAAGGAGAAGAGGACCAGACCGAGCCGGCCTGGGAGCTTGACGATCCGATCCCGGTCGAGGCCCCTGGCGACCGTGCCCGGGACCCGGTGTTCGAAGACGACAATGACAACGACAACGGCGACAACGGCGGCAACGGCTGATACTCCGGGTCGCTCAGAACACTTCGATGACCTGGTCGTGAGCGACGGCAAAGCGCCGTTCGGCCGGGAAGGCGGTGGATTCCATCAGGCCGGTAAAGCGCCCGAAAGCCGGCAGTACCAGGTGCTGGTCGCCGAGCAGGAATGCCGGCAGTCGGAGCCGGTCGCCGCCACCGCGTACTTCAACGCCCGGGTGCAGATGACCGGATACCCCGGGTCTGGCGGCCGCCGCCCCCCATTCGTGCGTCAGCGACAGCCCCGCGAGCTCGAGGGTGTCTTCGTGGCCGGTGATTCGCCAGTGCCTTAGCCAGTCGTGAAGGGCGCGGTCGTGGTTGCCCAGCACCAGGTCGATGATCAGCTCGGCGTGGCCCCGGCGCCAGCGCGCCAGCTGGCCCGGCCAGTCGTCGCCGGCTTCGGGCGGAGCGTGGACCAGGTCGCCGAGCACGATCAGGCGCTTGGCCGTGGTGCGACCGATCAGGGTATCCAGCCAGGCCAGGTCGGCGGCCAGCACGCCCCCGGGTACGGCCAGGCCCTGGCGCCGAAAGACGGCATCCTTGCCCAGATGAAGGTCGGCGACCAGCAGTGTCGACTCCGCCGGCCAGAATGCCGCGCGGTCGGGCAGAAGCTCGAGGCGTTGCTTGCCGAGGATCAATGGGGTACTGGCTGCCATGCCGACGGCTCAGCGCTCGACGCGCTCGAGCATGCGCGCGAGCCGGGTCTGGAAGTCCTCGCTCGAGACCCGGCTGCGCAGGCGGTCTGCCCACAGCGGGAAGGCCAGCGGCGTAAGCTGCTCGGGCTGTTCGAGAATGATCTGGCTCGAGCGGACCTGCTCGAGGGTCGCGCGCATGCGCCCGAGTTCCATCTCGGCCTCGAGCACCTCGCGGCGGGCCTGATCGAGAAGCAGGTTTTCCGGGTCGTGCTCGCTGAGCATGTCGAACATCAGGCCGCTGGAGGCCTGCACCTGGCGGGTGCCCTTGTTGCGGCCCGGATAACCCTGAAAGACCAGGCCGGCGACCCGGGCGATGTCGCGAAATCGGTGGCGGGCCATCTCGGCGGCATTGAGGCTGGCGATGATGTCGGGCTCCAGCGATTCGGGTGACAGCAATTCCCCCAGTATGGCCGGGTCGAGGGTGACCGGCTGGCTGGAGACCAGCTCGATGCCGTAATCGTTGACGGTCAGCGCGAAGGTGCGCGGCTCGCGCCGCGCGATGCGCCAGGCCAGCAGCGTGGCCAGGCCCTCGTGCACCAGGCGCCCGGCGAATGGATACAGGTACAAATGCGCGCCCTCGCGGCTGCGCGTCTGCTCGACCAGCAGCCGGCCGGGCCCGGGCAGTGCCGAGCGCTCGCGCTGGATGCTGAGCAGTTCGGCAATCGGCTGCAGGTCATCGGGCAGGCCGGCGCTGTTCTCGGCGCTGTCTTCGGCGAGCGCGAACAGCTCGAGCATGGCGTCGGCCAGCAGGGTCGATAGCGGCAGGCGCCCGCCGGCCCAGCGCGGTACGGCGGCCTTGCCGCTGCCGGCCGGCTTGACCCAGGCCGTCATGTCGCGAACTCGCTCCAGCTTCAGCGATCGGCCGGCGAAAATGAAGCGTTCTCCCGGTTTCAGGCGCGTGATAAAGCGCTCCTCGATGACCCCCAGCGAGCCGCCCTTGCGAAAGCGTACCCTGAGATGGCCGTCGGCGGTGATGGTGCCGATCGACATCCGGTGACGGGTGCCAATGCGTCGGTCGGTGACGCGAAACCATCCGTCGTCAACACGCTCGACGCGCCGAAACCCGGTGTAGGCCTTGAGCGCCGGCCCGCCGCGGGTGATGAAATCCAGCAGCCACTGCCAGCGCTCGTCGTCGAGGTCGGCAAAGGCATGGGTGTCGCGCAGTTCGGACAGTGCCGGGTCGGCCTGGAAGCCGCCGCCCAGGGCCCGGGTCACCAGGTGCTGGGCGGCCACGTCGAGGCTGCCGGTCAGGGGCGTGCGCGCTTCGATGCGCCCGGCTTCGAGCTGGCGTCGGGCAGCGGCGATTTCGAGGATTTCCAGCGCGTGGGTGGGCACGCACAACAGCCGGGCCGGCCGGCCCGGCTGGTGGCCGGAGCGTCCGGCGCGCTGGGCCAGCCGCGCGATGCCCTTTGGGCTGCCGACCTGGATGACCTGGTCGACCGGCGAGAAATCCACCCCCAGGTCGAGCGAGGAGGTCGCGACCACGCAGCGCAGACGCCCGTCGCGCAGACGGGCCTCGGCATCCAGGCGTGCCTGACGATCGATCGAGCCGTGGTGGAGACGAAGCTGGTCGGGCCAGTCGACCACCGCGGCCAGGGCGCGATACCAGAGCTCGGCCTGCGACCGGGTGTTGGTGAACAGCAGTGTGGATTCGGCTCGCTCGATGGCAGAGCGCACCCCGGGCAACTGGCCGAGCCCGCTGCGCCCGGCCCAGGGAAAGCGCTCGATGGTCTCGGGCAGCAGGGTCTCGATGTTGATCGGCCGTTCGATTTCGCCGGCGATCAGCCGGCCCCGGCGGTTCGGGCCGAGCAGCACCCGGCTGGCCTGGTCGAGGTTGCCGAGTGTGGCCGACAGGCCCCACAGCCGGAGTTTCGGGTTGAGAGCGCGCAGGCGCGCCAGGGCCAGCTCGAGCAGCACACCGCGCTTGCTGCCCAGCAGCTCGTGCCATTCGTCGACCACCACGCCGCGCAGTCGGCTCATTCGCTGGGCACTGTCGGCGTAGCTGAGCATCAATGACAGCGACTCGGGTGTGGTGACCAGTGCCGGCGGCGGGCGCTTGAGCAGTTTCTGACGCTGGCTGGCCGGGGTATCGCCGGTGCGCAGGCCGACGCGCCAGTCCATGCCGGTCGCCGCGAGCGCCTGGTCGAGGTTGGCGGCGGTGTCCACGGCCAGGGCACGCAAGGGGGTGATCCAAAGGTAGGCCAGGCCGGCGCCGGGCGGATTGGCAATAGCGTCATTGACCGGCCCGCCCCAGGCGGCCAGGGTCTTGCCGCTGCCGGTCGGTGCGTGGATCAACCCGGATTCGCCCGCCGCCCAGGCCTGCCAGGCCTGTTGCTGAAAGGCGAACACCGGCCAGCCACGCCCGGCCAGCACGCCGGCGATCGGTGCGCTCATTCCGGGCGCTCGGCGGGCAGCAGGCGTTTCAGATCGGCAAGCGAGTCGGCGTCGGCGACTGCCAGGTCCTCGCGCCAGCGCACGATGCGCGGGAAGCGCATTGCCACGCCGGACTTGTGGCGTGGTGAGGGCAGGATCCCTTCGAAGGCGAGCTCGAAGACCTGGACCGCCTCGACCGAGCGCACCGGTCCGAAGCGCTCGCGCGTGTGTGACCGGATCCAGCGGTCGAGGCGGTTGATCTCGGCCTGCGTAAGCCCCGAGTAGGCCTTGGCGACCGGTACCAGGTCATCGCCGTGGTGGACGGCGAAGGTGTAGTCGGTAAACAGGTTCGAGCGTCGGCCATGGCCGGGCTGGGCGTAAATCAGCACGCCGTCGAAGGTGTACGGCGCAACTTTCCATTTCCACCAGTCGCCGCGTTTGCGCCCGACCCGGTAGGGCGAGTCGAGGCGCTTGATCATGAGCCCTTCCACGCCGCGCTCGCGCGATTCAGCGCGCAGTTGCGGTAGCGCGTCCCAGCTGTCGAAGTCGACCGGCTCGGGAGCCAGCAGCGGGGTTTGCGACGCGCTCAGTGCCGTGCGCAGCGCATCCCGGCGCTCGGAAAGCGCGGACTGGCGGATGTCTTTTCCGCCGGCTTCCAGGCAGTCGTAGGCCAGAAACGCCACTGGCGCGTCCTCGAGCGTTCTGGCGCCGGGCTTCTTGCGCCCGATTCGCCGCTGCAGCACCGAAAACGGTAGCGGCGTGTCATCGCGCCAGGCCATTACCTCGCCATCGAGGACCAGCCCGTCGGGCAGCGCCTCGGCGGCCTGCTCGAGCTCGGGAAAACGACCGCTCATGAGCTCCTCGCCGCGCGACCAGATGAAGGTCTGGCCGCCGCGACGGATGAGCTGGGCGCGGATGCCGTCCCACTTCCACTCGGCCTGCCAGGATTCGGCCTTCCCCAGCGATGCCGGGGATTCGTCGAGCGCCGAGGCCAGGAAGAAGGGGTAGGGAGTGGAGTGGTCGAAGTCGGCCCCGGTCTCGCTGGCGATGAGGTTGTGGAAAAACGCTTTGGTCGGCGTCCACTGGCCCATAAGACGGTGGGCGATGAGCGCGCTGTCGACCCCGGCGACCTCGGCCAGGGCGCGCGTGACCAGGCGCTTCGATACCCCGACCCGGAAGCCGCCGGTAATGAGCTTGTTGAAAAGAAAACGCTGCTGCCCGGCCAGTTCGCCCCAGAGCCGGCCCACCCGCGAGCGACGCTCGACTTCGTCGAGCCCGGCGAGCGGTTTGAGCTGCTGCTCGACCAGCTCGGCCAGCCCCGGTGGCGGGCCGGATGGCTCGGCCGGGGGTAGCAGCAGGTGCATGGTCTCGGCCAGGTCACCGACGTGCTCGTAGCTGTCCTCGACCAGCCAGGGTTCGAGCCCGGTGGCAGCGGCGGTCCACTCGCGCAGCTCGCGCGTGTTGACCAGGCGCTTCAGCCGCCGACCGGTGAGAAAGTAGACCGCCCAGGCGGCGTCCTGGGCCGGCGTTTGTCTGAAGTAATCGACCAGTGCGGCAAGTTTGGCGTTGGTCGCTGTGGTGTGGTCGAGGCGGTCGAACAGCTCGGCGAAGGCTTTCATTCCGG
Organism: uncultured Wenzhouxiangella sp.; assembly: GCA_964417745.1. Classification (GTDB taxonomy): domain Bacteria; phylum Pseudomonadota; class Gammaproteobacteria; order Xanthomonadales; family Wenzhouxiangellaceae; genus Wenzhouxiangella. The sequence continues at coordinate 6,013 of CAYQJJ010000033.1, read as the reverse complement.
GCCCTCGTCGTTCTGATTGAGGCTGGCGCGCAGATTCCAGGTCTCGGCGGCGATGCCCTGGTCGCGGAGATGGCGGGCCAGTGCCTCGCCGTTGCCATGGATGGTGATCACACGCGATGCGCGCATGTCTTCTACCGTTCGGAGCAGGCCCGGCCAGTCGGCGTGGTCGGAGAGCACGAAACCGCGGTCGTAGCCGCGCCGGCGGCGGTTGCCGCGAATACGCATCCAGCCCGAGACGAAGCCGGCCGAATGGTTCGGAAAACGCCGCATCCAGGTCGAACCGGCGGCCGAGGGCGGGGCCATGACCAGGTCGCCGGCGAATCGATAGCCTTTCTCGGCCTCGCTGACCGGCCGGGTCGGGATCATGTCGATCCCCTGCTTGCGGTAGCACTCGGTCAGTGGTTGCTGGGCGCCGTGCAGCCAGACCGGACGGTCGCGTCGCCTGGCAAGCTCGGCCAATACACGCTGAGCCTTGCCGAGGGCGTAGCAGAACAGCACCGCCGGCCGCCCGGCCGCCGCGCACTCGTCCCACCAGGCCAGGATTTCGTCGACCACCTCGGCGGTGGGCTGCCAGCGATAGACCGGCAGGCCGAAGGTGCACTCGGTCAGCCAGACGTTGCAGTCGAAGGGCTCGAAGGGCGCGCAGGTAGGGTCGGGCTCGCGCTTGAAGTCGCCGGACACGCCCCAGACGCCGTCGTCGGTCTCGATGCGAACGATCGCCGAGCCGAGGATGTGGCCGGCCGGAAACAGCGTGACCTGGCTGTCGCCGAGCTCGATGCGCTCGCCGTAGTCGAGTATCCGCAAGCCCTCGTTTTCCGAAGCGCCTGCAGATTTTTGAGGTTGTCCGACCCGGTGAGCGAGCACCGGTATGCCGGGTCGGGCCGCGAGGTATTCGGTGGCACCCGAGCGCGCGTGGTCGGCGTGGGCGTGGGTGATCACCGCGCGTGCGACCGGGCGCAGCGGATCGATCCAGAAATCGCCGTGCGGGCAATAAAGCCCGCCGGCGTCGGCAGTCAGTACGTCTCGAGTCACCCCGCAATTCTGCCGGATCGGGAGTGAATGCCGGTAAAGCGCTCGCCCCGGCCGGGAGGAGAGCAGAGCATGAGAGTGATGGCCGGGGCAGCGCTTCAGACAGGAACGATAATGATTCCCGTTTGTCTTTTCAAGCCATGCGCGATCAGGACGTCGGCGTGACCGGTTCGGGGTCCTCGGCCTCCATGCGCAGGTAGCTGTCGAGCTGTTCGCGGATTTCCGGAACGATCGCTTCGAGGTGCGTGATGCGCATGTAGAAAATCGAGAAGTAGATGACCTTGACCGAGGTGGTGACGCGCTCGAGGATCACGCTGCCGATCTTGCCTGCCCACAGGGCCAGCAGCAGCGGCAGCCAGTTGAAGTGCAGGGTCTCGGGCAGTGGCTCGGGGTGCTCGAGCCAGGCGGCGATATCGCCGGCATAGAAGGCCGGCAGGGCCTCACCCAGCCACAGCCCGAGCGCCAGCGAACCGACGATGAGCAGAAAGTAGATCGGGCCCATGATCGTGCCCACGGCGCGCCCGGCGATGTCGATGCCGAACACACCGGCCAGGGTCTCGGGGACGTTGTCCTTGAGGCGGTGCATCTGGCCGATGCTTTCGCGGATTCCAAGACCATCGACGGCCGCGGAGGGCAGCAGGTAGTGGTTGACCAGGTCCCAGACTTCCTCGATGCCGCGCATGAGCAATCGCACCAGCATGCCGGCCTTGCCGCTGCGCCGGGCCATGTTGAGCATCCAGGCCACGGCCAGGTCGATGAGCGCGATCTTGCGGCAGGTCCAGATCAGCGACTTGATCCTTGCCTTGGCCTCGGCGGCACTGCGCCGCTCACCCTTGAGCGCTTCGGTGACCAGCCAGCTCTGGCGCATTTCCTGGCGCACGAAGTAGAAGAACTTGTAGATGAACATCAGCACCGAGGCCGCGATCAGCATGGCACCAATCCCGTTGGAGCCGAGCACGAAGGCGAAGATGGCCAGGAAGAACAGACTGGCCATGATGATGCTGTAGACGGCCATACGCACCCATGGGCGAAGGATGCCCGGGTCGCGCCCGACGATGGTGAAGGTGTGCTTGAGCAGGTAGGCGAGCTGGGTGAGTCGCTCGCCGATTCCAGGCTTGCGGAGTTGTTCGGTCATGGATTTGTGGCCCTGTTGAATTGCGTTCCCGGGGCAGGATACGGATTCAAGTCCGATTCTGTGCCAGGCCGACCCGATTCGGGTTTGGCGAATCCTTCACGACCAGCGGCTATCTTCTCACTCCAGTCAACACAACAAAGGGACCCAGATGGCCGACAAGGATCGTTCCAGGGAATTGATTCGCCTGGTTTATTGCAGCACCGCAACCTTTTCGTCGCAGGAAGGCACCGCCGGTGTGGAAAAGGAGGTTGCGCGGATTCTCATGGAATCACGCCGCAACAATCCCGCACTCGAACTCGGTGGAGTGCTGCACTACGGTAACGGTTATTTTTTCCAGGCCCTCGAGGGCGAGCGCCGCAAGGTCAACGATCGCTACGAAAGGATCGTCAACGACGAGCGCCATCGCGACGTCGAGCTGCTGTCGGTCCACCGGGTCAAGGAGCGGTTGTTTCCGGATTGGTCGATGAAATACGTCGCTGTCGAAGACCGGATCCGCCAGCTGCTGGGGAAAAAGGGGGTGGCAAACTTCAATCCTTACAACTTCGACGAGGATTTCTGCGAGGAACTGATTCGCTGTTTCGTCGAATCCCCCGAGGCAGCCGCCGATGCAAAGCCGGCGGGCGGCGACCGCAAGGACCCCGAAGGCAGGAAGCCCTCTCTCATGCAGCGCATTTTCGGCTAGCCCGAGGATTCGCCTGCCCGGCCCCGGAATCGGGGCCGGTTCTTCATGCTAGCATCGCCCACTCTTCGCGCCACGGACGACCCGCTTGAACCTGCTTCGCTGCCTGCTGGCCCAGTTGCTGGTTGCCCTCGCCACGCTGGTGTTGATCGTCCCGATGACTCTGGCAGCTCTGCTGAGGCCGGTCATGCCTCTTCGCGTGGCGAGACGGCGCCTGGCCGATGCAATCGAGGCGGTGGCGCGGGCCTGGCTGAAATTGTTGCTGTGGACCTGTCGCCGGGCCTTCGATACGCGCTACGAGGTGACCGGATCGGTCGATGTCGACCGACACCGAAGCTACGTGATGATCAGCAATCATCGCTCCTGGGTCGACGTGCTGGCGATACTCGAAGTCTTTGGCGACCGCCTGCCGTTCTACCGATTTTTCGTCAAGCGTGAGCTGGTCTGGATGCCGCTGATTGGCGTCGCCTTCCTGGCGCTGGATTTTCCACTGATGCGTCGTCGCAGCAGCGGTGAACAACGCTATGAGGCGGAAAGCCGCGGCTCGGACCTGTGGCGGGCAAAACGCGCCTGCGACAAGCTGCAGGGCCGCGCCGTTACGATGGTGAACTTTCCCGAAGGCCGGCTTTTCCGCCAGAAACTTCATGCCGAGCAGGGCTCGCCGCATGATTACCTGCTCAAGCCCCGCGCGGGCGGTACCTCGCTGGTGCTGTCGGCCATGGCCGACCAGATCGACTCGATCATCGATGTCACCATCGACTACCCCGACGGCGCGCCCAAGATCTGGCACTACCTGTTCAATCGCGTCCCGCGGGTGCGTTTGCACCTGCGCCAGCTCGACCCCGGCCGGGAGCTGATGGCCGGAGACTACCGCGCCGATGCCGACTTCCGCGCCCGTTTCCAGGACTGGATCAACCGTGTCTGGCACGAAAAGGACCGCATCCTGGCTGAAATGCGGGACTGACTCAGCGCCCGTCGGGTCCGGGAATCCAAAATCACTCTCCAGCAGTCGCTCCACCGATCTGGGCATTCGGTTGCGTTCAAGAATGTCGCTAAATTCGGGTCAAATGCGTAATTACATCCGAGGGCGGCGATTGAACATGACGCCGAATTCGATCAAACAACTGTCTGGGAGCGTTTCAATGAACAAGCTTATTCAATTCGTGTTAGTGCTGATTATCGGCATTCTCTTGCATACAACGGGGATCGCCCAGGTGACCTCGCCGGGGGTGTTCTATCAGGGAGAGGTTCACGATGATGGCGTGCCGATGGACGGCACCTACACCATGCATTTCGAGGCTTTTCAGACTCAGACCGGCGGCTCGCCGCTGTCCAGTGGCTCGGTGGATGTCG
>CAYQJJ010000033.1:0-1807 GCA_964417745.1 uncultured Wenzhouxiangella sp. | reverse complement strand
TCCAGACCCACCTGCCGTTGAACTACGGCATTTTCAGCGGCACCATGCTGTGGCTGGAGATCACGATTACCGATCAGGGGGGGCAGGAGCATACCCTGACGCCGCGCCAGCCCATGGGTGCTGCCCCTTATTCGATGTTCGCCATGGATGGTCTGACCGGACCGTCCAACGGTGGAGACGCTCCCGAGACCTTCTGGGAAGAAGCCGCTGCCGGCAGCGGTATCAGCTACCAGGGTGGTCGGGTGGCCATCGGTACCAGTTCCGGCAGCGCGAAACTGGATGTACGGGCATCGGCGAGTGATCGTCCGTTCATGGTTTCTTCGGGCGACCGGACCCTGATTCACAGCTATCCCAACAACAGTCTGACCATCGGCCAGGCTGTGCCCGGGCCGGATGACGGTCTGGCTGTCTGGGGCGAAACCTGGCTGCGCGACGTCGTCAACGTAGGCACATCGAGTAACACCGGAGAACTCAACGTACTGGGCAATGCGCATGTCGGCAACTTCGCGTCCGACCACCGCCTCGGGGTTGGCACCGATAACCCGTGGAACACGCTGCATGTGGTCTCCAACGACGGTCAGGGACCGTTCCGGGTAGCCGTGGACAATAATCAGAGTGGTACCGCGTTTCGCGTTTATCCCCATCGCGGGGTAGCGGTCGGTGCCAGCTTCAACGACGGCGACGTTCCCGAGCGGGGCATGCGGGTGTACCGGGAACTGGCAGTGGGCATGTGGCCGACCGCGAGTACCTCGGTCTGCCGTTCCAGCAACGGAACCCTGGGCAACTGCTCTTCGAGCGAGCGTTACAAGGATGGCATTCAGACGCTGGCGTCAGCCAGCGAAATCCTCGATCAGCTTCGGGCGGTGCGTTTCAACTGGATTGAAAGCGGCCAGGAAGACATCGGCTTTGTCGCCGAGGAGATTGCCGAAATTCTCCCCGAGCTCGTCACTCGGAATGACGATGGCGTTGTCGAGGGGGTCGAATACAGCCGGATTACTGCGGTGCTGGCCGCCGCTGTCCAGGAACAGGCAGCTCAGTCCCGTCGCCAGCTCGGGGTACTGGGAGAAGAAAATGCCAGCCTGCACGAGCGCAATGAGCAGCTTGCTGCACGGGTCGAGCAGCTCGAGCAGCACGCCGAGCAGCAACAGCAGCTGGCTGATCGCAATGCCGAGCTGGAAGCCCGCCTGGCGCGCCTGGAAAGCGCACTCATCGGTCAGGCCGAGGTCGCGAGGGTAGAGCAATGATCGGCGTGCGCTGGAAAACCGGTGCGCTGATGGGCAGTCTATTGCTGGCGGGGCTGGTCTGGAGCGATTATGCAGCGGCTGGTGAAATCGAGCTCAAGCGCGCCACCATGGCCGCCGGTGGCGGTATCGGAACCTCGGGCGGGTCCATCAAGCTGTCCGGCACCGTCGGTCAGTGGGACGGCTCACCCCGACGGGCATTTGATGACGGCCGGTTTGCGCTGACAAGTGGCTTCTGGGCAGCCTCTTCCGTGCAGATCAGCGCGCCGGATGCACCCTGGCCCGGCGGTTTGACCGGCACCTGGTATGACCCGGATACCGATGGTCAGGGGTTCAATCTGCAGGTCCTGCCGTCCGGTATTTTCGGATATTTCTATGGGTATCACGAGGGTGAGCGGATGTGGCTGGTCTTCGATACCCATTTCGGATCCTTTGACTGGGACCAGACGGTCGAAATCGACCTGCTGGTCGGCAGCCAGGGCACCTTTGGCAATCCGGTGGCACCCGAAAACGGCGGGGTCGACCCCTGGGGTACCGTGCAACTGGCAGTGCACTCCTGCAGCTCG
>CAYQJJ010000032.1:6744-17361 GCA_964417745.1 uncultured Wenzhouxiangella sp. | reverse complement strand
CGCCTGGCGGAAGCGCAGGTGGCGCCCCGGATCGGTGCTGGCCGGGTCGCGCTCGAGCACCACCAGTGCGCCGCTGTCGGTGGTGCTGCCGATCTGGCCGGAGGCGGCAACGTAAACGTATTCGCCGCTCAACGCGGTGGCGCGCGCGCCGAGCAGACCCTCGGCCTCGGCACCGAAGCCGTCCTCGGCCTCGTCGAAGATCGCTTCCAGAAAGCCGAAGGTCGGATCCGGCGCCAGGCGGGCGAACACGCCGAGCTCGCCCGGCCGGGCGGCGGTGAAGGCGTGCTGACCATCGCTGCTGAAGGCCAGCCCGCCGACGCCGCTGACGCCGCCCTGGACCTCGGTGTCCTCGTCGGCCTGGTCGAAGCGATCGCCTTTCCGCACCCGCTGCATCGGCACCAGGGTGCCGACGAAGGGCTGGCGCCGAAACACCGTCAGGGTATCGGCGGCACCGCCGGCGGCAACCAGATGCTCACCGTCGGGGCTGACCGACAGGGCGCTCAGGCCGGCGAGCGAATCGCCGTCGAACGGTGACTCGGGGTCGAAAGAATCGACCGTCTCCTCCAGAGTCAGTGTCGCCTCGCCGGGGGAGCGCTGGTACACGACGATGGCGCGGTCAAGGTTCGAGCCGAGGTAGAGGTTCTCGGCGTCGGCATCCATGACCGCCGTGTCGACCGAGGCGGGTGCTGCAAAAGCATCGACGAGCGACAGGCTGCCGAAACCGACCGCGGTGCTGTCGTCCTGGCGTTCGAAGGCGGTAACGGTGGCATTGCCGGCCTGGCCGTCGACGGTGTCGAGGAACAGCGGTGGCGCGGGCTGGTCGGCATCGAAAAGCTCGATACGCTCGATCAGCCATTCCGAATCACTGGGCTCGGAAGCGGTGCCCAGGCCCCAGCGCAGCATGAGCCGCTCGCCGGATTCAATCAGGCCGCCGAAATCGACCGTCACGACCACGTCGTCGTCATCCTCGAAACCCGCGCTCTGACCACACCAGCCGTCTCGGCCGGCCAGGTCATGGAAGGCACCGGACTGGCTATCGTTATAGCCGTTACCCAGGAACTCGGCACCGAAAGCCTCGATGTCCTGCCAGGTCTCCCCATCATCGACCGAGACCTCGAGCACGCCGACGTCCTCACAGTTGCCGTCGGCAACGAAGTCATGGCGGTGCTGGATACTCAGCCGCAGATCGCCGTCGAGCGGCGGCACGGTGACCGGCCGGGTCTGGGTGAGCCAGCCCACTTCGGGCGGGTCGTCGTTTTCCTCATCGTCGTCGACCAAGCTCCGGGCGAAGCGATAACGGCTGGCACCGTCCCCTGACTCGTCTTCGAATACCACCCAGTCGGGGCCGGCAAAGTCGGTGGTCGTGCCGCTGCCGGTGACGAAGACGTAGCGGTCGTCCGGCGACAGTTGGATGGAAATCGGGCCCCAGAGACCGTCGAATCCGTCGTCGTGCAGGTCGAAAGCATCGAGGCTGCCCTGGAAATCGAGCGTGCCGGTGCCGGTATCGCGGCGGAAAACGGCGATGGCATTGTCGATGAAGCCGAGTGCGTAAACATGCTCGCCGTCAGCGCTGACGACCACGTCCGAGGCCCCGCGCAGACCGGTCACGGCCGGGGCCTGATCACCCGGCTGGGAGCTGCCCAGGATGCGGGACTCGGCAAAGCTCAGGCGGCCGAAATCTTCAGCGCCGCTGATGTGTTCGCGTCGGAAAACGGCGACCGCGTGGTCATGAGCCGCGGCCACGTAGAGATGACGCGCATCGGGGCTGAGCGCCATGCGGTTGGCACCACCAAGGCCCTCGACGGGTAGTCCGGCATCCTCGCTGTCTTCGTCGCCGTCGATCTCGGTTTCCAGGTGCAGCAGTTCGCCGAACTGCGGGCCGGGAACCACATTGCGCTCGTAGACCGCCACGGCGGCTGGCACGAGGCCCTCCTCACCCGGTCCGACCCGACCACCGGCGGCCGAGATGTAGACATGACGCCCGTCGGGCGAGGTGATCACGTCGCGCGTATCGAGCAGGTCGTTGCGGCCCAGCACCGCATCGAAAATCAGATCACCCGGCGTCGGCGTGGTGGCATCGCAGGTCCAGGAGGCATTCTCTAGGCTGTCGGGCAGCAGGTCTTCGACGACGACCGGGACATCGTCCGGCCCGTCGTTGGTCACGGTGATCTCGAAACTGACGTCCTCTCCCGGAGTGACCGATTCACCGGCCAGGATGGCCTTGGTGATGTCGAGTTCGGCGGTCGCGGCCAGGCGCGAACGCAGCGTGACCGTCGCGCCGAGAGGGTCCGGGTCGGTGACATTCGGTGGCGGCGAGATTTCGGCGGAATTGACCAGTACGCCGTCGGTCTCGTCCTCATCGACCGGCACAAAGAGGTCAAACCGCAGTCGCCCGCCCGGTGCAATTGCTACTTGCTCATCCAGCGCTGCGCTGCCGGCCGTGGCGGCCTGGCAGGAGCCGGGGCCGTTGTAGCCGCAGCAGGTCTCGGCCAGCGATTCGCCGTCCGCCTCGATCGAGCACGACCACTCGGCATCGTCGGCGAGCAGGGCATCGTCTTCGTCGAGCAGATCCCTGACCTGCGCGCCGGCGGCCGCGCTTGGGCCCCGGTTGCCGGTACGGATGGCGTAGCGGGCGACCAGACTGGTACCGGCCGGCCAGTCGTTGTTGTCATCGCCGATCTCGATGAGCTCGACGCGCTGCTTGATGAGCCACAGATCGGCGGTTGCGGCCAGGGACTCTTCCAGGGTGTCGCTGAGCGCGTCTTCATCGAGCGCGTTGATGCCATCGGGCATGAGAAGGTCGACCTTGTTCTCGATCACACCGCCCGGGCCCGAGGCCGGATGCAGCCGGCCGCCGGCCGTGAACACCAGCCGGGAGCCGCCGGCCAGGTCGACGGTGTGGCCGTCGAGATCGCCCGCGACGAACGGCGTCGGCTGGGTCACGCCGCAGGCCTGACCCGAGCCACCGGGGTTGCAGCAGGCGTTGCCGAAGGCGCGGCAGGTCCAGCCGGTCGTCCCATCGACGAACCCGGCCTCACCGGGGGCATTGATGCTTGCAAACTGGTGGTCGATCTCGAGCCCGCTCAGGCCGATCGGACCGAGGTTTTCAATTTCGATTTCGAAGCCGTAGTCTTCGCCCGGCACGGCCTGCGGCTGGGTAAGCCTGTGCTCAACGCCAACCGCCGTGGCGACGATCACCTCGACTTCTTCGGTCGCGGTCTGCGAAGCCCCCAGCGCATCTTCCAGGCTGGCGGTGTTGATCAGCGGGTCTTCAGCCGTAGCCGCGGCGCTGAGCCGGGCAAAAACGGTCACCACCACCTCCTGGCCGGCCGGCACGGTGATCGCCTGATCGACAATGTCGCCGCTGATGCGGTCGTCGGGCCGATCCAGGCCGCAACTGCCCGGTGCCGGGGTCGCGAAGGTCAGGATTGCCGAGCGCGTCGGGTCGACATCCTCGTCGACGGCGTCGTTGGTGGCGGTGACGTAGACGTACTCGCTGTTGGGGTCGACGGCCAGGCCGTTAGGCATCAGTGCTTCGGGTTCGGTGTCGTCGGTTTCGATCATCATCGAGCGCCGGAACTCCAGTTGTTCACTGCTCGAGGAGCGCGCCAGTCGGCTCAGCGCACGGTCATCGCGTGCGATTGCGTAAAGGCTGTCACCACCGTCAGCATAGGCCAGGCCGGCCACCCCGGCGAGCAGGCGCGGCGGCTGAGTCGCGGCGCTGATGCTGTTCAGGCGCTCCAGGCTGCCATCGGACAGAATCGCGAACATCACGATCGAGGATTGCCCGCCGACGGCCAGTTCCTCACCGTCAGGGCTGATTGCCAGTGTCTCGACAGCCAGCGGGCCGCCGTTGGCCTCGACCGGGATGCTGCCGGCGCCGGTCAGGGTGCCGTCGGTCGGGTGGATCTCGAAGCGAACGATGGTCTCATCGTCAGGGGCGACGGCGAACAGGGTCTCACCATCAGGCGCCAGAGCCAGGCCCGAAACACCGGCGAGCAGGACGTCTTCATTCTCGTCGCGATCGACTGTGGCGACCGCCTCGAGGCCCTCATCGGTGTACTCGAAAATGTCGATCGTGCCGGCTTCGCCGTCGGCGGCGTAGATGAAACGGCCGGTGGGGCCAAAGGTCAGCGCGGTCACACCATCGATATTGTCGATGGCATCGACGAGTGTGAGCGACCCGTCGGCCGGATCCCGATCGAACAGCTGCAGCTCGCCATCGAAGCCGGTCTCGCCAGCCGCCAGCCAGGTGGCCGTGACCAGCGAGCGCCCGTCCGGGGAGATCGCCAGCGCGCGCGGACGGACCGGGTCTTCGTCCAGGCCGCTGGCATCGAAGGTCAACTCGCCGAATGAAGCGCCGCGTTCGGTCTCGCGATCGAGGGTGACGACGGCGCCGTCGGAGCGCGCGGCGACATAAACCTGGCTGCGGTCGGGGCCGACAGCCAGCTGCCACGCCCCACCGATGACCGGAGAACTGGCGTCGCTGGTATCGAGCACCTGGCGCACCGTGGGTGAATCCTGCCAGCTGCAGGTCCAGCATGGCTGCTCCGAGCTCAACCCCTCGCACTGACTGGAATCGGATACCAGCAGATCGTCGAATTCGTCGCTGAGCTCGGGGCGCAGGCTGCCGACCAGATCGCTGGGACCGGGGTTGGAGACGGTGATGTCGTACTCGAATGCCAGCCCCGGCACGATCGGATCCGCGCTCGAGCGCTTATCGAGCGCCAGGCCCCAGTCGGCGCGTACCGTGATCTCGAGATCTTCATCGAGCCTGGCCGCGTCGGGATCCGGATCGTCGGCACTGCTGTCGATCTCTGCCGAACCGAAGCTCAGGTTGCCTTGCAACTCGCCCGGCTCGGGCGGGTTGCGCGGGGCCTGCAGGGTGATTACGAGGTCCTGAGCCTCTTCGGCCGGCTCGAGCAACTCCCGATAGCACCGGACCGGTCCGGTGCCGTCCCGGGTACGGCAATCCCAGCCGGGGCTGGCACCGAGCAGCGAAACGCCCGGCGGTAGCGCAGCGGTCAGCACCACATCGCGGGCAAACGAGGGCCCGTGGTTGATCAGCGAGAGGGTGTAGTCGAATTCACCCTCGGCCAGAATCGGGTCAGCGGGAACCGAGCGCTCGACCAGGTCGAGGTCGGCGGAGAGCTTGATCTCGGTGACGACCGAATCCGAAGCAACCACCTCGAAACCATCGGCGTCGTCGCCATTCTCATCGCCATTTTCGTCGACGTTGCCGTTGCCGTTGCCGTTGTCGACTTCGACCCGCAGCTCAGCGGCGTTTTCGACCGACACCGGCTGTGCGACCTGGGCGGCCTCGACCTCGACGATCAGTTCCGAGGTACCACCAGCCGGGAAGGAGCTGCCCTGCGGCGGGCTGCCAACGTAGTCGCAGCTGAGTTCGGTGAACGTCTGGTCGCCATCGCCATTGTCTTCGCCGTTGCCGTTGCCTTCGTCTTCGACAACGATCTGCTCGGTCGTGCAGGACCAGTCATCGCCCTCGAAATCCAGGAAGATCAGCTCCTCTGGGAGCCAGTCGACCAGCGACACACCCTCGACCGGATCATCGCCTGAATATTCGACGCTGAGCGTGTATTCAAACGCTTGTCCCGCAAACACCTCGCCCGGTCCGGACTTGTCGAGCGAAAAGTCTTCGGCAAAGACGAGCCCGGGAGCCAGCAGCAGCAATCCGGAAATCGCGGCGAGAAAGGAATGACGGCAGCCGCGCAGGCGCCGCAGGTCGATTTGTGACATGTTTCCCTCGAAGTTCCGATTTTCCCACACGTCACGCCGTCGGAACCCTCGAGAACCACCAGCAGCGTCGCGCAATGATCACCTTTCTTTCAATATAGCGCTTTTTTAACGCCCTAATGTGTCAGACCGCACTGAAAAAAATTTTTTCGCATCTGGAAAAAGACGCCCGAAAAGCTCAGGGAATCCAGCAATCTTCGGCGCCAGCCCCCGCGCTCAGGCAATCGAGCTGGCGGCGTGCCCGCGACTCGATGGCCAGATTCCGTTCGACCACCTCGCGCATTCGGGTCAGCCGGTCTGCATCCGGATTCGGCTGGTCGGCAAGTTGGCCGAGCGCCAGGCTTTCGACTTCCAGGGCGACCGCGTGCGGGTGATCCGGGCCGAAAGCCGCGCCGTAGTCGTCGATCAGTTCGCCGATCCGCCCCGCAGCCTCGGCGTGCTCGCCGAGCGCAATCAGGTTGCGCGCGGCATCGGCTCGCACAGTGAGCACCCACCAGTTGCGCTCCGGCAGCCGCTCGCCGAGCCGTACCAGGGCGTCGGCAAACCCCGCCCTAGCAGCCTCGTAATCACCGCCACGAAAAGCAGCCAGCGCCCGCAGGCTCTGCGTGTAAGCCACCGCCTGGTGGTCGGCGCCGAGCACATCACGACGCACCGCCTCGGCCCGGTCAATCAGCGCCCGGGCCTCATCGAGTCGATCGAGTTCGATCAGCGCCCGGGCCAGGCTGTGGCGCGCGCGCGCGACGGCGAGATGCTCGTCGCCGAGCTGCTCGAGCCGGATGGCCAGCGACTCCTCGAACAACGGCAATGCATCGGCGACCTGTCCCCGGTCTGCCAGCGCATGCGCGGTGTTGTTGATGTAGATCGCCGCTTCCGCCGGCGAAGCGTCCGCCCGGCCGTGCAGTTCGATGGCGCTCTGATAATGCGCGATTGCCTGTTCGAACTCGCCCCGGTCGTGGTGCATGCTGCCGAGCTCGTTGAAATCGCCGTGCAGTCCGGGATGGTCGGCGCCGAACAGATCACGACGAATCCGCAGTGCTCGCTCCATCGCCCGGCGGCCGTCCTCGTAAAGACCCTGGCTCACCCGGGCCCGGGCCAGTGCCTGGAGTGTGTTGGCGAACGCCGGGTGATGCTCGCCGGTGGTCGTCTCCTTGATTTCCAGCGAGCGGCGAAACTGTTCAGCGGCACGCTCGGGACGGCCCAGCCGGCTCTCGGCCAGGCCAAGGTTGTGCAGCACCCGGGCGGCCGGCTCACGCTCACCTGCACTCAGCCAGGCCTCGGCGAGCACGGCGAACTCGTCACGCGCCTCTTCCGGACGGTTGTTGTCCAGCCACCACAGGGCGCGATGATTGCGCAGTTCCCTCACCACACCCGTCGGCAGGCTGGCATTCACTTCGGCGAGCCGTTCGCCTCGCCTCAGCGCGGTGTCGGCCGCGTCGTAACGCTGCTGGATGGTCAGCCCATAGCCAAGCAGACTGCTGGCACGAACCCGGGTCGCCCGATCGCCCTCGGCAACGGCCTGGTCCAGAAGCTGCTCGGCGACCGCCCAGGACTCGAGGCGCTGATAGACCTCGGCCAGCGCCACCAGCATGCGCGAGCGCGCCTCGGACTCCAGCTCCTGCCCGGTCAACAGGCCGGCGCGCGCCTGGTCGACCACGTCGAGCACGCTGACCGGCCCGTCGGCCGAGTGGCCCGGTTTGGCGGCGCTGATGGCATCGAGCAGAAACGCCAGAACCCGCTCGGCATGCCGGGCTTCGACCAGCGCCCGGCTCTCGGCGGCACGCGCCCGGTCGAACTCGACCGTCCAGCGCCAGCCGAGCGCGGCGGTAACCGCCAGCGCCAGCGCTCCCGCGGCGACCGCGGCGCGGTGGCGGCGCAGGAAGCGCTCGATGCGATAGCCCGGTCCGCGATCGGCTGCCTCGACCGGCAGGTCGTCGAGATAGCGTGACAGGTCCACGCGCAGCGCCTCGACCGAGGCATAGCGCGCGTCGGGTTCGGACTGCGTAGCGCGCCCGATAATGGCGGCCAGGTCGCGCGGCAGGCCGCGCCACCAGCGCTCCGGGACCCGTCCGTTCGCGTCGGGCTCGGCCTCCGGGACCAGCAGCGCCAGCAGCAATCGGCCGAGACTGTAGATATCGGTCGCGGTCGTGACCGCCTGCCCATCGAACTGCTCCGGGCTGGCATAGCCGGGCGAGTAGAACGTAAGTGGCCGGATCGTGTTGCGCTCGGGTTCGGAAAGATTGCGGGCGATGCCGAAATCGAGCACGCGCGGGGTGCCGGCCCGGGTGACCAGGATGTTGCCCGGTTTGAGATCACGGTGGATGATCAGGTGGCGATGGGCGAAATGGACCGCCTCGCAGATCCGCAGCATCAGCCGGATTCGCTTGGCACGGGTTGCCCCGGTCGTGCGACACCATTCGAGCAGCGGACGACCCTCGATATATTCCATGACCAGAAAGGGCTGACCGTCGTCGGTGGTCCCGCCGTCCAGTAGCCGGGCGATGAAGGGATGCTGCAGGTCGGCCAGTATCTGGCGCTCGCTGCGCAGCCGCGCCAGCGCCTCGTCGCCGGGATAGCCGCGAATGACCTTGATGGCCACTTGCTGACGATAAGCCTGGTCATCGCGCTCGGCGCGGTAGACCGTGCCCATGCCGCCCTGCCCGAGCCGCTCGATGATGCGGTAGGGCCCGAGCCGGTGCTCGATCCGCTCGCTCGACTGGCTTACCTCGCGCGCACCGCGCGACAGGATGTGCAAGAGTTCCGGCGCTTCCCCCTCGGCGTGCTCGAGCAGCGCCACCACGCGCTCGACCAGGCCCGGGTCATCCGGGCAGTTCTCACCCAGCCATTCCCGGCGCTGACCAGCCGGCTGCTCCAGTGCGCTGTGGAACAGCGTCTCGAGACGATTCCAGTCGTGATCAGCCATCGCCCCGGAGCTGCTCGCGAAGCCAGGCACGGCCGAGCTTGAGATCGCGATCGACCGTGCTGCGCGAAATGCCGACCACCTCGGCCACGGCCTGCTGCGACAGGCCGCCGAAGTAGGTCAGCTCCATAACGCGCGCGGTGCGCGCGCTGTTTTCGGCCAGGCTTTCAAGGGCCTGATCGAAGGCCAGCATTTCCACACTCGGACCCGCCACGCCGGGATCACTGGCCTCGAGGTCAACGCGCACCTGGTCGCCGCCTCGCTTGGAGCGCGCCCGGGTGCGGGCGTGATCGACCAGCAGGCGGCGCATGACCTGGGCGGCCAGGGCATAGAAATGACTGCGATCCTGCCAGTCGATGTCACTGGCCTCGAGGCTCAGGAAGGCCTCGTTGACCAGCGCAGTGGGTTGAAGGGTGTGCCCCGAGCGCTCGCTGGCGAACTGGCGGTCGGCAAGCTGGTGGAGGCGCTGGTAGACAAGCGTCATGAGCCGTTCTCGCGAGCGCTCGTCGCCCCGACTCCAGCTGTGAAGCAAGCGGGTGATTTCGGGCCGTTCATCGGTGCAGTGGGAGACCATGGAGCATTCGCCGTCCTGTCTGAGTCGGGTGCCAGCCCTGCTCCCCACATGCCTCGCCTGAAGGCGCTGCCTAACGCATTGGAATCTTACCCGACAGTTGTGACAGAGGCCAGTGGACCAGCCTGCTCGGCATCCCGCCCGGGTGGAGAAATCAGGCGTCGATGCCGGCGGCCCAGCCGGCGCGCAGGCCGGCCACGGTATCCTGGAAATCACCGCGCTCGATGGCCTCGCGAAGCTGGCGCATCAGGGACTGGTAGTAGTGCAGGTTGTGCACCGTGGCCAGGCGATGCCCGAGAATCTCGTTGCATTTCTGCAGGTGCTTGATGTAGGCGCGCGAATAACTGGCGCAGGCCGGACAGGCGCAATCGGGATCGATCGGCCGGGTATCGCTCAGGTAGCGGGCGTTGCGCATCTTGAGGATGCCGCGGCTGGTGAACAGGTAGCCATTGCGGGCATTGCGCGTGGGCATGACGCAATCAAACATGTCCACGCCGCGCTCGACCGAGGCCACCAGGTCCTCGGGCCGGCCCACCCCCATGAGGTAGCGCGGACGCTCCGCCGGCAGTTCCGGGCAGGTCGCATCGAGCATGTCGAGGCGCTCGGCCTCGGTCTCGCCAACCGACAGTCCACCGATGGCATAGCCATCGAAACCCAGCGCCGTCAGACCGGCAACCGACTCGCGCCGAAGCTGCGCATACATGCCACCCTGAACGATCCCGAACAGCGCGGCCGGGTTGTCGCCGTGGGCAATGCGCGAGCGCTCGGCCCAGCGCAGCGAACGCCGCATCGACTCGGCCGCCTCGGCCTCGGTGGCCGGGTACGGTGTGCACTCGTCGAAGATCATCACGATATCCGCACCCAGCGCGCGCTGGACCGCCATCGATTCCTCGGGCCCGAGAAACACCGGTGAGCCATCCACCGGCGAGGCAAAACTCACCCCGCGCTCGTCCATCTTGCGCAGCTCGGCCAGCGACCAGACCTGGAAACCGCCGGAGTCGGTCAGGATCGGCCCGGACCAGTTCATGAAATCATGCAGGTCGCCGTGCGCGCTGATGACCTCGGTGCCCGGGCGCAGCATCAGGTGAAAGGTGTTGCCGAGAATGATCTCGGCCCCGAGCGCCCGCACCTCATCCGGCGCCATCGCCTTGACCGTGCCGTAGGTGCCGACCGGCATGAACGCCGGCGTCTCGACCGCCCCCCGCTCAAACCCCAACCGCCCCCGCCGCGCCTGACCGTCGGTCTGCAGCAAATCAAATTTCATCAATATTCCTGATCAATGTCATATTAAGAAGAACACGAAGCCCACGAAGAAGAGCACGAAGCCCACCAAGGTAAAGCCAGATTAAATCTTTTCCTTCGTGCCCTTCGTGCC
>CAYQJJ010000032.1:0-6644 GCA_964417745.1 uncultured Wenzhouxiangella sp. | reverse complement strand
CCTTCGTGCCATCCTTCGTGCCCTTCGTGCGAAGCTTTCGAACCAGCGCGAAGCTTTCCACCCAGAACCGTCACCCGATGAACATCGCATCGCCGTAGCTGAAGAAGCGGTACTGCGCTTCGATGGCGTGCCGGTAGGCCGCCAGGACGTTGTCGCGGTCGGCGAACGCGCTGACGAGCATCAGCAGGGTCGAGCCCGGCAGGTGGAAGTTGGTGATCATGGCATCGACCACGCCGAACGCATAGCCCGGATAGATGAACAACCGGCTGTCGCCGCAAAACGGTGCGAGCTCGCCGTCCGCCGCGGCGGTCTCGAGTGCACGCACGGCGGTCGTGCCGACCGCCACCACGCGGCCACCGCGTTCGCGGGTGGCGGCGACCTGGTCGACCAGGGTCTGATCAACCCGCAACCACTCGGCATGCATTTCATGATCGGCCAGGTTTTCCACGCGCACCGGCTGGAAGGTGCCGGCGCCGACGTGCAGCGTGCACCAGCCGCGCTCGATGCCCAGTGCTTCGAGGAGCTGCAGCACGCTGGCATCGAAATGCAGGCCTGCGGTCGGCGCCGCCACCGCGCCGGGCACCTCGGCGAACACGGTCTGGTAGCGGTCGCGATCGAGCGCCTCGTCGGCGCGCTCGATGTAGGGCGGCAGCGGCATATGCCCGGCGCGCTCCAGGAGGCCGGTCCAGTCCGGGCCACGCTCGACGCGCAACCGCCAGAACTCCCCTTCGCGCCCGAGAACACGCAACTGTGCAAGCTCGTCGACCAGCAACTCACTGCCGGCCGCCGGCTTGCGATTGGCCCGGAGCTGAACGACGGCCTCGCGCTCGCCGGTGACCCGCTCGACCATGATTTCGACCTGGCCGCCGCTCGACTTGCGCGCATGCAGCCGGGCCGGGATGACGCGGGTGTTGTTGAACACCAGCAGATCCTCCGGAGCAAGCAGCTCGGGCAGCTCGGCAAAGCGCCGGTCGGCCAGCGCACCGGAGCGGCGATCGAGATGCAGCAGGCGGCTGGCCGAACGATCGGGCAGCGGGCGCTGGGCGATCAGGTGCTCGGGCAGCTCGAACTCGAAATCGGAGGTTTTCATTCGGCCCCGGGGGCAGACTTGCAGCCCGCAATTCTAACGCCCACCGGACAAGCGGGGAACACGAAGCACACGAAGAAGGGCACGAAGTCCACGAAGGGTAAAGCAGATTTCATTTATTCCTTCGCGCCCTTCGTGCCATCCTTCGTGGCCTTCGTGCGAAGCTTTCCACCCGAAAAAGCGAATAACACGAAGCACACGAAGAGCACGAAGGGTAAACCGGATTTCATCTTTCACTTCGTGGCCTTCGTGCCATCCTTCGTGCCCTTCGTGCGAAGCTTTCCGCCCGAAAAAGCGGATAACACGAAGCACACGAAGAAGGGCACGAAGTCCACGAAGGGTAAAGCAGATTTCATTTATTCCTTCGCGCCCTTCGTGCCATCCTTCGTGCCCTTCGTGAGAAGCTTCCCCCGCACCAAAACCCGCAATGACCCCCACCCTGTGGCATTCGCACGGCGATTGCGGCAGACTCTGCAGCCATGAGCCAGAATCAGACTTTCATGATCGACCTGCACAGCCACCTGCTGCCCGACTCGCTGCCTGAAATGGACGAGCCGGGATTCCCCGTGCTGGCCG
The DNA here is from genome assembly GCA_964417745.1 of uncultured Wenzhouxiangella sp. Taxonomy (GTDB): domain Bacteria; phylum Pseudomonadota; class Gammaproteobacteria; order Xanthomonadales; family Wenzhouxiangellaceae; genus Wenzhouxiangella. The sequence continues at coordinate 4,981 of CAYQJJ010000032.1, read as the reverse complement.
GTGACGGCGACCAACGCCACATCACCATCGACGGGCAGTTTTTCCGCAGCGTCGGCCGGACCTCTTTCGATATCGAGCACCGCATCGCGGCCTACGCCGGCTCGGGCGTCCAGGTCCAGGTGGTCTGCACCGTGCCGGTGATGTTCTCCTATCACCTGCCGGCCGCGCCGGCCGCGCGCTTTGCGCGCGTTCTCAACGACCACATTGCCGCCCAGCAACAGGCCCATCCCGACCGGGTCATCGCGCTCGGCACGCTGCCGCTGCAGGACACGAAACTGGCCATCAACGAAGCCGAGCACCTGTCCCGTGATCTCGGCCTGCCCGGCGTGCAGATCGGCTCGAACATCAATAATCGCAACCTCGACGACCCGGAACTGTTCGAGGTCTTCGCAGCCTGCCAGGACCTCGGCCTGGCCGTGCTGGTGCACCCCTGGGACATGATGGGGCGCGAGCACATGCCCGATTACTGGCTGCCCTGGCTGGTCGGCATGCCCTCGGAACTCTCGCGGGCGATCTGCTCGATGATCTTCGGCGGCGTGTTCGAGCGCCTGCCTGATCTGCGGGTCTGTTTCGCCCACGGCGGCGGCTCGTTCCCGTTCACCATCGGGCGCATCGAGCACGGCTTCAACATGCGCCCCGACCTGGTCGCCACTCGCAACCCGGTCAATCCGCGCGACTACCTCGGACGTTTCTGGGTCGACTCGGTGACCCACGACCCCAAAGCCCTGGGCTACCTGATCGAGGTCATGGGCGAAGACCGCGTGGCGCTGGGCACCGACTATCCGTTTCCGCTCGGCGAGCAGGAGCCCGGCTCGGCCATCCGCGCGCTCGACCCAGCCCCGGGGCTGGCCGAAAAACTCTACTGGCGCAACACCCTGGACTTTCTCGACCTGCCGCCCGAGCGCTTCGGGCTGGCGCCATGATCGCCGAGGTCGATATCGGCGGAGCGACCTGGCGGGTCGACCTCGGCCGGGGGAGGCGGCTGTCGATTCCGGTCGGCCGAGACGGCAACCATCCACGCTTTTTCGTCGACAGCCAGGTGCGCTTCGAGCCCCTGGCCAGCGGTGCATTCACCGGCCGCGTCGCGACCGGCGGCAGCTGCAACGCCGAGTCGGTGACCCTGATTCCCCACTGCCACGGCACCCATACCGAGGGCGTCGGCCACATCACCGCCGCCGCCGAGCCGGTGCAGGACCGACTCGAGAACGGCCTGATCCCGGCCCGCCTGGTCACCGTCACCCCGACCACCAGGACCGGGCCGGACGATACCGCGGCCGGGCCGGGCCCGGTCATACCGGCCGCCGGCCTCGAATGGCCCGAGGCGATCGAGGCCCTGATCATTCGCACCCGGCCCAACGACCCCGACAAGTGCCAGCGCCACTATGGCGAGTCCGCGCCCTACCCGCTGCTTTCGGTCGAGGCCATGCAGGCAATCGTCAGTGGCGGCATTCGGCACCTGCTCATCGATACGCCTTCGGTCGACGCCGCCGACGATGGCGGAGAGCTGGCCCAGCATCGCCGGTTCTGGGGGCTTGGCCCCGGTGCGGTCGAAGCCAGTGGTGAGCGTGCCGGCTGCACCATCACCGAGATGATCTACGCCCCCGATGACCTGCCCGACGGGCGCTACCTGCTTTCGCTCGGGGTCTCGGCACTGGTCGGCGAGGCCGCGCCGAGCTCGCCGATGGTCTACGCGGCATCATGAGCGCAGCCGACAGCGCACGCTTTCCGGAGGCAGGGCATTTCCGGGACCGGTTCCGGATCCCCCTCGGAGGACACGGCGGCGAGAGCCTGTACTTCTGCGGCAACTCGCTGGGCCTGCAGCCGACCGCCGCGGCCGATGCCGTCGAGGCCGAGCTCGAGCGCTGGGGGCGGCTTGGCGTGGCCGGGCATTTCGACGGCCCGCTGGCCTGGATGCCCTACCACCGCCTGGCCACCGACAACCTGGCACTGATTACCGGTGCGCGGCCCGGCGAGGTAGTGGCAATGAACTCGCTGACGGTCAACCTGCATCTGATGATGGTCAGCTTCTTTCGCCCGAACCGGGCCCGCCGGCGCGTCCTGATCGAGAAAGGCGCCTTCCCTTCCGACCGCCACGCGGTGGCCTCGCAGCTGGCCTTCCACGGCCTCGACCCCGACAACGACCTGGTCGAACTCGCGCCCCGGCGCGACGGCCTGATTCACGAGGAAGACATCGAGGATTACCTCGAACGCTACGGCGAGACCGTGGCGCTGGTGCTCTGGCCGGGTGTCCAGTACGCCACCGGGCAGGTCTTTGACATCGAGCGCATCGCCCGCGCCTGCCAAGCCGCCGGCACGACCCTGGGGCTCGACCTGGCCCACGCGGTCGGCAACATCCCGCTCGAGCTGCACGACAACGGCGTCGATTTTGCCGTCTGGTGCAGCTACAAATACCTCAATGCCGGTCCCGGCGCGGTGGCCGGCTGCTTCGTCCACGAACGCCACGCCGAGTTCGCCGGCCCGCGCTTTGCCGGCTGGTGGGGGCACGACGAGCAGACCCGCTTCCGGATGGGGCCGGAATTCGTGCCCAGCAAGGGCGCCGAGGGCTGGCAGCTGTCGAACCCGCCGGTGCTCGCCATGGCCCCGCTGTGGGCCTCGCTGGAAATCTTCGCCGAAGCCGGCATCGACAACCTGCGACGCTGCTCGCAGGAACTGACCGGCCACACCGCGCGGCTGGTGCGCGAGCGTCTCGATGAGCGGATCGCCATCCTCACCCCGCTCGAGCCGCATCGGCGCGGCTGCCAGCTGTCGCTGAAGGTACGCGCCGGGCGAGCAGCCGGCCGCGAGCTGTTCGAGCGCCTCGAGGCCCACGACGTGATTACCGACTGGCGCGAGCCCGACATCATCCGGATTGCACCGGTGCCGTTGTATAACAGCGCATCCGACGTCGAGGCTTTCGTCGACCAGGTCGACGAACTGCTCGAAGCCTGACCGACCCCGGACGCTGGCCCGGGCGCTCAAGGAGAACGATCTTGTCTGTATCGAACCGCCGCATCACCATCGTCGGCGCCGGCCTGGCCGGCAGCCTGCTGGGGGTCCGCCTGGCCCGCCAGGGTATCGAGACCGAAATCCTCGAACGCTGGCCCGACCCGCGCAAAAGCCGGATTCCGGCCGGCCGCTCGATCAACCTGGCGCTCGCCGAGCGCGGGAGGGAAGCGCTGAGAAGCGCCGGGGTCCTGGAGACCGTCGAGCGCTTCGCGCTGCCGATGCGCGGGCGCATGCTGCACAATGAGGCCGGCGAGACCACCTTTCAGGCCTACGGCCAGCGCGAAAACGAGATCATCTGGTCGGTCCACCGCGCCCGGCTCAACGAGGCGCTGCTCGATGCCGCCGAGGCACACGGCGTACCGATCCATTTCGATCGCCGCCTCGAACAGGCCGATTTCGACGCCTGCCGCCTCGAGCTGGTCGACAGCCAGGGCCGACACTACCAGCACGATTTCGAACTGGCCGTCGGCGCCGACGGCGCCGGCTCGGCGCTGCGCCAGGCGATGGCCGGCGAGACCGAGCTGGGCGCGCGCGAGGAACCGCTCGGGCACGGCTATCTCGAACTGACCATCCCCCCGGATGAGCAGGGCCGCTTCCGGATGGAACCCGAGGCCCTGCATATCTGGCCGCGCGGCGGCTTCATGATGATCGCCCTGCCCAACCCGGACGCCAGCTTTACCTGCACGCTGTTTCTCGACAACGACGGCGACCCGGGCTTCGAACAGCTTGCCGAGGTCGGGGCCATGCGCCAATTCCTCCGCGATCACTTTCCCGACGCGGTGGCGAACATGCCCGATCTGGAAACCGAGATCGCCAGCAACCCGGTCGGCTACCTGGCGACCCTGTACGTCGACCTATGGCATCTCGACGACCGCGCGGTTCTGCTCGGCGACGCCGCGCACGCCATCGTGCCGTTCCACGGCCAGGGCATGAACGCCGCCTTCGAAGACACGGTCGCCTTTGAAAAAGCCCTGCTCGAAGCCCCCGATCCCGGCGCCGCCCTCGAGCGCTTTTTCCGCGAACGCAAACCCAACGGCGATGCCATCGCCGCGATGGCGCTCGACAATTATCTGGAAATGCGCGACCGCGTCCGCGAGCCGCGGTTTCATCTCAAGAAACAGCTCGAATGGGCACTCGAAAAGCGCCTGCCCGAGCAATTTATCCCGCGCTACGCCATGGTCATGTTCCACCCCGAAATCTCCTACGCCGAGGCCAACGCACGCGGCAACGCGCAGGACCGCCTGCTCGAATCGATCATCGGCGAGCACACCACCCTGGACCAGATCGACCTCGACCACGCCACCCGGGAGGCCGAAGCGAAACTCGCCGACCAACCGAATCATTAAGGAAGCTCTGAACAAGTCTACACGGGCGCGACGGGTCTTTGCGGGTTCACCCGGTTTGGCTTTTAGCGAGCGCTGTTTGGTTATTCCAAATAAGTGAGCCGAAACGCAGCGGGTGGCCCGCAAAGGCCCGTCCCTACCGGCGATTGTCATGACAAGCGCCCTTGAGCCCGCATCTCGAGCACGCGCTTAACGCCGCGCCACTCGGCCGTAGCGACGGCTACTGTCACTCGTGTCGCACCACACGATCTGCGGGCTCAAGGACTGAAACGCGCTCCGTGCAGACTTGTTCAGAGCTTCCTTAAACCAGCCGATCGGGCGTTTGCTGAAAACCCCAAACCCGTGCGGGTGGGAGAAGCACCGGGTGGTGCCGGAAGTATGGGAGAAGCACCGGGTGGTGCCGGGTCGCTCGAGTCGGCAAGCGGTATAACGGCCGTCTCGGAGGCTTATAGTTCCGGGGCTCTTGGGTGCCCCCTCCCTGAGCCCCGAGGTCGTCAAGGAATCGTGCTTCTAGCGGCCGGCACTACAGTCGATAGATCGGATGGCATTGAGAAGGCCGCCGATACCGCTTGCCGGTTCGATCGACCCAACACCACCCGTTGCGAAAGTTGGGAGGGAAACGAAAGAACCCC
>CAYQJJ010000031.1:0-17440 GCA_964417745.1 uncultured Wenzhouxiangella sp. | reverse complement strand
CCGGCGAACTCACTCATGGCCGCGGCCGCATCGGGCGGCGCTACACCGACTTGAGCCGCGGCAATCAGGGCGCCCAGGGCATTGAGCGCGTTGTGCCGGCCGGCCAGTTTCCAGGTCAGCTGCGCGACTTCCTCACCGTGGTGAGTGAAGGCCAGTTCCTGGCCGCCGGGGTTGCGCAGCTTGACCTGCCAGTCAGCGGCGCGGCCATCGGTCTCTGAAAAAGCCTCGGTGCGGCTCCAGCAGCCGCGCTCGAGTACCTGGCGCAGGTTGGCATCGGCGGCGTTGAAGATGATCGTGCCATTGCCCGGGATGGTTCGCACCAGGTGGTGGAACTGGGTCTGAATGGCGGCCAGGTCGGGGTAAATGTCGGCGTGGTCGAACTCCAGGTTGTTGAACACCGCGATGGCCGGCCGGTAGTGAACGAACTTGGCGCGCTTGTCGAAAAAGGCGGTGTCGTACTCGTCGGCCTCGACCACGAACAGATCATCGCCGCTGCGCGCGGTGGTGTCGAAATTGCTCGGCACCCCGCCGATCAGGAAACCGGGGGCAAGTCCTTCGTGCTCGAGGATCCAGGCCAGCATGCTGGCGGTGGTGGTCTTGCCGTGGGTGCCGGCGACTGCCAGCACGCGCCGCCCGGAAAGATAATTCTCGCCCAGCCAGCGCGGCCCGGAGGTAAACCGGATACGTTCATTGAGCACGTATTCGACTGCCGGATTGCCGCGGCTCAGCGCGTTGCCGATCAGCACCAGGTCCGGTGCCGGGCTCAATGGAGCCGGGTCGTAGCCTTCGTGCAGTTCGATGCCCAGCGCCTCGAGCTGGGTGCTCATGGGCGGGTAGACGTTCTCGTCGGAGCCGCTGACTTCGTGGCCGTCGGCCCGGGCCAGCGCGGCCAGACCACCCATGAAGGTGCCACAGATACCGAGGATATGGATTTTCACAAGCCGCCCGAAAAAGTGTTGATGACCAGTAAGGAGACGGCGAACAGCACGACGGCTATCGCCAGCCCGGTCGAAAAGGCGACATCGAGGGCATGCCGCCAGATGTGGCCGTCGACGGCCAGCTTCCAGAAGAAGATGCCCAGCAGCGCCAGGCCGACCGGCGCGCTGACCTCGTCGCCTCCGGTCTGGGCCGCGAACGGCAGGTTGAGCGCCGAGAGCACGGCGCTGGTGCCGAACAGTGCCGCCACGGTCTGCTGCCAGCGCGCCACACGCGCGCGCATCCGCAAGACGATCCAGGACAGAATCAGCGGCAGCAGCAATGCCACGCCGAGCAGGCCGACCGGGTTGGCCGGGGTCTCGCCGATGCTTAAACTGAACGTGGTAACGATCAGGTAAAGTGCCATGCAGACCGGCAGCAGCGATTGGCCGGCTGGCAGATCCTGGGGCCCCTGACGCAGCAGCACGATGCCGACCAGCCGGGACAGCAGCTCAATCATTCTGATTTACCGATGAGGTCATCAAGAGCGCACATGAATGGTTCGTCGCACCGATTCGATCGTAGCCTGGATGTGACCGGAACGCTGTGTCCGGTGCCGGTTGTCGAGGCGCGGCGCGCGCTCGCTGAAATGGCCGCTGGCCAGGTCCTGGAAGTGCTGGCCGACGATCCGTTGGCCGAACTCGATTTGAAGGTCATGTGCCAGCACACCGGACACGCGCTCCTCGAAGGCCACGCCGATCCCGATGGTCGGGTTCGCGCGCTGATTCGCTGTCAGCCCAGTGCGTCGACCAGGCGCTGATTGATCGACTCGACCGAGCCAACCCCTTCGATTTCGACCAGCAGTCCACGCTCGGCATAGTAGCCGGCCACCGGCGCGTTCTGCGCGGCGTAGACGGCCAGGCGCTTGCGCACCACCTCTTCGGTGTCGTCGGAGCGGCCCTCTTCCTCGGCGCGCCGGGCCAGCCGGTCGACGATCTGTTCCTCGTCGACCTTGAGCTCGAGCGCTTTCTGGACCGGCTGGCCGATCCGCTCGAGAAGCTCGTCGAGCGCCTGCGCCTGGGCCAGGTTGCGGGGATAGCCATCGAGAAGGTAGCCGGGCGCGACGTCAGCCTCGCCCATGCGCTCCTCGATCAGGCTGAGCATCAGTTCGTCGGAAACCAGCTCGCCGGCGTCCATGGCCGCCTTGGCCTTGAGACCGAGCGGCGTGCCGGCGGCGACGGCTGCACGCAGCAGGTCACCGGTGGAGATGTGCGGAACGCCCAGGCGGTCTTTCAGCAGCGCCGCCTGGGTTCCCTTGCCCGAGCCGGGCGGGCCAAGAAGTACGATTCTCATGAGTGATCCGGTCGGATACGGTCGATTGGAGACAAGCCAATAAACCTAACCGGGTTCCCGGAGAGTGTCAAATGAAAGTCCGTTTCGCGCGGTCCGCCAGAGCGTGTCGGCGTGCGACTTCGTATCCGGCGGGCCGAAACAAGAATTTTCCTGACCGGGTGCCGGGGCTCACTCCGAAAGCGCCCCGTTGTTGCAGGGGCGCTTCCGGAGATTACAGGCTTACATTTGGTCGGGGATCGGCATCGGGCCGGGGCCGAGAATCTGGCGCAGCTGACGGCGGTTTTCTTCCTGGCTACGCCGGAAATCGCCGGCCGAAATGCACTGGGTCTGGCGGAAGTTCGTGCCAACCCGGTGCTCGCGCCGGCAGATCATGTAGTTCTCCGGGTCGCCGACCACCACGCCCTGCAGTTCCTCGTGCAGGTTGAACACCCGGATCTTGTTCCGACCGGCGAGCTGGTCGATGTGGTCGACGTTGGCGAGCTCGGCGCGCAGTTCGCGGTCGATGCGCTGGAAGCTCTGGTACTCGCGCCGGTTGAAATCACGGATTTCGCCGCGCTCGACCGAGTCTTTCAGATTATCGAGAAAAACCAGATAGTCGTCGACCGAGACCTGTTCCGGCGCACCGGTGACCGGCTCGGGAGACAGGTCTTCGTGCTCGTTGGCCTGGCGCTGATTTTGCTGGCCGCCGGCACAGGCGACGCAGAATACGGTGGCGAGCAGAATGAGGGTTTTTTGAGGCATGGCTTGAGACTCCTTGGGTGTTGCGTCGAATCGAACATCTACGAAATTGTTAGTAGCTACGAAACAAATAGTAGATAAGGTGTCGCCGAAATGCAAGGGGGCAGCCGATTCCGCACCAACCGGTCAGGCCAGTGGGATCATTTTTCGTCCTCGAGAACCTCGAAACTCAGCCCGGCGTGTTCGAGAAGCCGCGCCAGAAGTGGTTCGGCCATGGCGGTCGACGGTGTCCAGAAGCCACCCTGCAGAGCATCGGCGGGCACTTCCTTGGCCAGGCAGACGGCCGCTTCGCCGAGCATGCGCGCGGTGGCGCCGTAGCCCGGGTCGCGATCACCGCTGACGCGCACCCGGATGGAGGCGCCGTCGCCATTGCGGCCGTCAAACAGCAGCCGGAAAAACCCGGCTTCGCGCTGCTCCCGACTCGGGCCCTCGCCCGGCGCCGGCAGGAAACGCTTTTTCAGCAACGCCCGGGTTGGGCCGAAACTCGCGCCGAGGGCGAAGCCGCCCAGGCTCAGCGACCAGGTCCAGGCGCGCCGCCGGCCCTTGAAACCGTCCCCGGTCAGCATCGCTTCGTCGTAGCAAAACGCCTCGCCCCAGGGGTGGCCCTGCAGCGCGTGGCTGCGCAGCACGATCCGGGTGTTGATCGCGGCCATCACGAACGGCGCCATCCAGCTTTGCAGCCGCTCGTCGCGGTCCGGGCCCTTGACGTAGGGCTGGCGCACACCCTCGCGGGCGTCGGCCGGACACAGCGCGTAGGGGTTGCGCGCCACGCGCGCGACCTCCGGGTCCTTGCGAGTCTGTTCGATGATATTGAGCATGCTCGCGGCCGTGCCGCCGCTCATGGTGCCCTTGAGGCGTTCGACGCCCATGCGCACCCGCTCGCACGGCGCACCCAGCCGTGCCACTGCTTCGCGCTGCAGAAACCACACCCCAAGGTCGGAGGGGATCGAGTCGAAGCCGCAGCAATGGACGATGCGCGCGCCGCTGGCTCGCGCGGCGTCGAGGTACTGGTCGAGCATCTCGCGCATCCACGGTACCTCGCCGGTCAGGTCGCAGTAGTCGGTGCCGTTTGCACAGCAGGCGGCCACCAGTTCCGAGCCGTGCAGGGCATACGGGCCGACCGTCGAGCACACGGTGCGCGTGCGCCGTACCAGCGCATCGAGCGAGTCGCGTTCGTGGCTGTCGGCCACCAGCAGCTGCAATCCCCTGGCCCGGTCGCCGAGCGCGTCGCGAACGGCGGCGAGCTTGTCGGCACTGCGACCGGCCAGCGCCCATTTCAGGTCACCGTCGACCCCGTGGCGTTCGAGCAGGTATTCGGCTACCAGCTGGCCGGTGAAGCCGGTCGCGCCGAGCAGTACCAGATCGAATTCGCGGTTGTTTTCCATGGCAGGGTCATCGGCTTGGGTCGGTCTTCATTATGCCTGCCCCGGCCAGCGGTCGGCTAAACTGGGCGCCAACCGGAAAAGGCAGCGAGCGCAAGTGAGCGAAACCAACCGAATCGAGATCACCCGGCCCGACGACTGGCACCTGCACCTGCGCGATGGCGACCTCATGGCCAGCGTTCTGCCCGACAGCGCGCGCCAGTTCGGCCGCGCGATCATCATGCCCAACCTCAAACCCCCGGTGTCCACGGTCGCCGACGCCCGCGCCTATCGGCAGCGCATTCTCGAGGCCTTGCCCGACGGTTCGGATTTCGAGCCCCTGATGACGCTCTATCTGACCGAGCGGACCACGCCCGACGCTATCCGCGCGGCGGCCGAAGACCCTCACATCCATGCCGTCAAGTACTACCCGGCCGGCGCGACCACCAACGCTGCCAGCGGGGTGCGCGATCTGGCGACCGTGATGGCCGTTTTCGAGGCCATGCAGGCCCATCGGCTGCCGCTGCTGATGCACGGCGAGGTGACCGACCCGGCGGTCGATATCTTCGACCGCGAGGCGGTGTTCATCGAGCGCCATCTTCAAGAACTGCTGCGCGAGTTCCCGGAGCTGCCGATGGTGCTCGAACACATCACCACCTGTGAGGCGGTGGAATTTGTGCGCAGCGCGCCGGCCAACCTGGCGGCCACCGTGACCGTCCACCACCTGCTGCTCAACCGCAACGCGATATTTGCCGGCGGCCTGCGCCCGCATCATTTCTGCCTGCCGGTGCTCAAGCGCGAGAAAAACCGCGCCGCCCTGGTCGATGCAGTGACCAGCGGCAATCCGAAATTCTTCCTCGGCACCGACAGCGCGCCGCACCCGCGCGATGCCAAGGAATCCGACTGCGGCTGTGCCGGCATCTACACCGCCGCCCACGCCATGGCGCTGTACGCCGAAGTGTTTGATCAGGCCGGCCGGCTCGACGCGCTCGAAGCTTTCGCCAGCTTCAACGGGCCGGATTTCTACGCGCTGCCGCGCAACCACGAAACCCTGGTGCTCGAGCGCGCTCCGGTCGATATTCCCGGAACGCTCGATTTCGGTGGCCGCCCCGGCGTGCCGTTCCGGGCCGGCGGTCAGACCCAGTGGCGGCTTTCCGCCGAGGCAGGCCAGGAGTGAGCGAAGCCGAGCCCCTGGCGGGCGTCACGCGCCAGCAATTGTTGTGGCTGCTGGGTTCGCTGCTGGTGGCCGGCTGGCTGGTGTGGCTGCTGCAGCCGGTGCTGACGCCCTTTTTCGTCGCCTTTCTGATCGCGTACCTGGTCAACCCGGTGGTCTCGCTGCTCGAGCGTGCAGGGCTTCGACGCGACCTGGCCGTCGGCCTGGTGTTCTTTGCCGCCGTGCTGGCCCTGGCCCTGATGTTGCTGCTCATCGTCCCGCTGCTGGTGCGCGAATCGGCCGACTTCTTCGCTCGCCTGCCGGGGTATCTGGAGACCGTGCAGGCACGCGTTCTGCCCTGGCTGGAGGAGACCTTCGGCCTGAGCCTGTCGCTGGAGGCCTTCGACGCCGAGCGCCTGCGCGAGCTGTTCGGCGAATATTTCCAGTCCGTCGCCGGCATGCTCGGCGCGACCCTGGCGGCAATCGGCGAATCGGGCGGCCGGTTCCTGCTGTGGTTGACCGGCATCGTGCTGATTCCCCTGGTGACGTTTTACCTGCTGCGCGACTGGGACCGTCTGCTTGCTGTCCTCGGTGAGTTGCTGCCGCGCAATATCGAGCCGACGGTGCAGCGGCTGACCCGCGACTGCGACGAGGCGCTGGGTGGATTCCTGCGCGGGCAATTGATGGTCATGCTGTCGCTGGGCGTGATCTATGCCACCGGGCTGTGGCTGGTCGGACTCAACAACGGGATCGCGATCGGCATGATCGCCGGCATCATCAGCTTCGTGCCCTACCTCGGGGCTACCGTCGGTGTCCTGCTGGCCGGCATCACGGCCGTGGTCCAGTCCGACACCAGCTTGTGGTTCTATCTCGCCGTGGCGCTGGTGTTCGTTGTCGGCCAGCTCATCGAGAGTTTCGTGCTGACCCCGAAGCTGGTCGGAGACCGTATCGGCCTTCATCCGGTGCTGGTGATCTTCACCGTCATGGCCGGTGGTCACCTGTTCGGCTTCACCGGCATTCTGCTGGCGCTGCCGGTAGCCGCCGCGGCGACCGTGCTGGTGCGCTTTGCCTACGCGCAGTACCGCGCCAGCGAGCTCTACGCGAACCGGGCCGGCCGTGCCGAAGCGCCTGATTGATTGCGAGTCGACTCCCGGGCCGGGTGCATCCAGTGAGGTAGTTGACGGCGTATCCGTATCAAACCCGATCCAATGCCTTGCCCTGTGAACCCGGAGATGCTGATGCGTGCCACCACAATAGTCCTGATCACCCTGATCGCCCTGTTCCTGAACGCTTGCGCGGTGTCGCCCGAGGGGGCGCCGGAGGCCGATCCGGGTCCGGCCGACGCGCCGGTCACGGCCTCGGAGCCGGACGAGCCGAGCGCCCCACCGGCCCCGGCATCCCGGGAGCCGGCGCCTGAAGCGGTCGATGTCGTGCCCGAGGAACAGATCGAGATCCGCGACGAGCCTTCCGATGCAGGGCCATCGACCGCGCAGCCATCCGAGCGGGACGCGCGGCCCGAAGCCGAGCCTCGCGAAGCCGAATTTCAAGCCGCCGAGTCTCAAGCGGCCGAACCTCGAGAAACCGAACCCCGAGAAGCCGAACCATTCGAATCGGCTGGCGCGCAGCTCGAGCCCGAATCGCGCCCGGAGCCGCAGCCGACTTCGCAGGCCGATACCACCGCCGCCCTGTCCGGCACCATCCGGGTGCTGCGAAATGGTCGGGAGCAGGCGCATGCAGCAGCCACCCATCTCAACAACACCATCGTTGCCTGGCGTCCTGAGAGCCCGGTGGGCGTTGAACCGATGACCCAACAGCAGATCATGACCCGGCAGAGCCAGTTCTTCCCCCAGGTTCTGGCCATCACCTCGGGCACCTCGGTGCGCTTTCCGAATATGGATGACATCCAGCACAATGTGTTTTCCTTGACCGAAGGGCACCGTTTCGACGTCGGGCTCTACGGTCCGGACGAGGGCGAGGTCAACCGCTTCGAGGGCGCCGGCATGGTCGAGTTGTTCTGCAATGTCCACCCCCGGATGGCGGCTTTCGTGCTGGTACTCGATACGCCGTTCTTTACCCGTCCGGGCGCGGACGGCGAGTTTCAGCTCGGATCGCTTCCGAGCGGGCCCGGCGAGTTGCTGATCTGGAATTTTCGCGCCGAAGACCGGTTTCAGCGTCACGCCATGAACCTCGGCGACGACGCCGGGGCGTTCGACGCGGTGGTCGATATCACCCGGCCGACCGTGCCGCAACATACCAACAAGCATGGCGAGTCGTATTCGCGAGGGCGGTGATGGTCAAAACGAAAAGTCTGGCGTGCCTGTTTGCTGCCGCCGTTGTTACGGCAGCCAACGCCGATGACGAGCCGGCCTGGCAGTGGGTCGAGGAGACAAGGGGGGTGATCGAAAGCCAGGTTACCGGGCTCGGCCGGACGCGATTTCCCGATGGTGGGGACGGCGCGTGGGTCGGCACGGTCGACGGCGTCTTCCGTGAAATCGACGGGCGTTGGGACGTGTGGCCGGACATTGACACGATGCCTACCGGCAAAGTCTTCGATGTGCTGATTGCGCCGGATGCCAGCGGGCTGACAGCCTGGTGGCTGGCGACCGATTCGGGCCTGCTGGTCTCGCGCAGCGGGCGCGACTGGGAGCACTGGACGCCGGACAACTCGGGCCTGCCACACCGCGAGGTCCGGGCCCTCGTGCTGACTCAGTCCGGAGCCGATCGTCCCGAGGTCTGGGTCGCCACCCGCGGCGGCCTGGCGCGCTGGGAGGGCGGCGACTGGAAGACGGTGCTGGCGCGCCCCGACGGCTTTTTCGGTGGCGATGTACACACCGCGATAACCATCGACGGGGAGGGTGCGGAATCGGCCTGGTTCGCCGGGCCGGACGGTGTGAGCCGCTGGCACGGGGGGCGCTGGCAGCGCCACGGGCGTGAATGCCTGCGTGGCCGCAACGTCGTCGACCTGGTGGTCCGGCCCGACTCCTCCGGGCCCCGTCCGGTCGCTGTCACCGAGCATGGCATCGCCCTGCTCGATCCGGCAGACGCCGGTTCCTGCCGATGGCTGGAACTGTTCCCGCAGGGTGCCGGCGCATCGATCCGCCATGCTGGCAGCGACGGCGCCGGGGGCACGCTGTTCTACACGGCCGACAAGATTCTGTGGGCCCCGTCGGACGATGCGCTCGAAGACCTGCGGCCGCGTGCCTTTTTTGATCATCGCGATGGCCTGTCCTCGCTGCCCGACGCGGCCGGCGGCACCCTCGAGCGCGATTCCGGCGCCATCCGGGTCGGGAGCGCGCACGGGCTCTGGACGTTTCGGGCCGCCGCAGTGGCCGGGGCTGTCGAACCGCAAATTCACCTGGTCATCGAAGACCGGGCAGCACCGCTGGACGCCGGCGAACACGCGCGACTCGGCGCGTCGAGTGTCCGGCTGCGACCCGGGGCCACCGGCCTGGCGCGAGCCCATGCGGCGAGCTATCGCGTCACTGTCGGCGCGGAGGAGGTCGTTTCCGATCTGCGGGCAGGGGAGTCAGTTGAAGTTCCGGTGCCAAGGTTCGGCGCGCGCGAAGTCCGGGTCGAGCTGTTCGATGGCCGCGGCGAGCGGTTCGGTCCCGCAACATTCGGGTTGGCACGCGACTCGTGGGTAACGATCCTCGGGCTGGTGGCAGGCGCATTGCTGGGGCTGGCCCTGCTGGCGGTCTGGATGCTGCGCGGTAGAAACGCCTCAGCGACCCAGCGCCAGGGCCGTTCTCAGTAGCAGCCGCTCGTGCCAGGACACCGCCTGGCCACGAATGAGCATCAACGCCCCGTCCGGGCTGGTGATGCTGCCATGCCGGCTGCCGGCGGGGGCGAGCATGTAGTCGCCGGCCTCGAAGCGCTCGCCGCGGAGCACCAGTGCCCCCTCGATCAGAAAGCACTCTTCGTCGGCCTCGTGCGGGTGGCCGGGAATGCGCGCGCCGGCTTCGAGACGCCACAGCGCGGTCTGCAGTCCGCGTTCGGCGTCGTGGTGGAGCACCCGGACCGAAACACCGGGCAGAAAGCGCTGCCAGGCCTGTTCCGAGCCGCGCTGCACGATCAGGCCGCGGGCGGCCAGGTCGCTGACCTGCCCGCGCATGCGCTCGCGCCGGTCCGCCTCCGGCGCCGCGCCGCTGGCGGCGGGTGAATCGGGGGCAGGTTGATCGGCGGTTCGATTCGTCTTCACGTGCGGGCCGGTTTGAAGGATTCGAGGGCAGAACGCATCAGGTTGACTCCGCGTCGGCAGTGGGACTTGACCGTTCCCAGCGGCATGCAAAGCTTGCGCGAAATTTCGGCATGGCTCAAGTCCTGAAAGAAAGCGAGATCGACGACCTGGCGCTGGCCGCTGCTCAGCGCCGCCAGCGCATCGCGCGCGGCAGCCCCGAACTCCAGCCGCGAGCCCAGAACCTCCGGGTCATCATCGGGCTGATTGGGATACGTATCGAGCCCGCTTTCCGGATGCACCTGCCGCCGCCGATGCCGGCCCTCGCGCCGGAGCAGGTCGAGAGCGCGGCTGCGGGTGATCGCGAAAATCCAGGCCGGCGCCGTGCCGCGCGCCGGATCGAAGGTCTCGGCGGTTCGCCATACGCGGTCGAACACTTCGTTGGTCACTTCCTCGGCGTCGTCGGGATCGTGAACGATGCTCAGCGCGGCGCCGAAGACCCGCGAGCCGAGGTGATCGAAAAGCTCGGTCAGGGCTTGTCCGTCGGCCCGGCAGATTCGCTCGATACATTCGGCCGCGAAGCCGGATTCGGTCTCGGGCTGGTTGGTTCGCGAATTCAATGGCCTCCCTCGGAACAAAGCCGGCCTTTACGGGGCCCGGCACAATCTGCTGCATCCAGTCTGCAGGGTGCCAGCGTAGAGAGAGCAGGACGTGAACGCCGCGTCGAACAATCCAGTTTTCATGCAAGGGAGAGCGACATGATGATTCGAACCAGCCTGGGCCTGGTCCTGCTGGCGGCGGCCACCGCGCTGCCGGCAGCCGGAGGCAAGCTTCTCGGAACCGGCGGAGTCACCCAGTTCGAGGGGTCTGGCGGCGGCGGACTGACGCCCTGGGCGCTGATTACCGGCTACGGCACCGCCGACGAGATCGGCGGATCGGCCCACTACACCTTCATCCATACCGACGATTACGGCCTCCATTCAGTCGGCGCGAAGGTCGGCTTCTACGATCGCTTCGAGATGTCGCTGACGCGCCAGCGCCTGGCGGTCGACCGCAACGTGATCACCAGCACCGCCGATGCCCTGGTCGGCACCCTGGAGCCGATCCTCGGTCCCCCGGGACCGCTCGATGCCTCGGGCACGGATATCGACATGGACATCATCGGCGCCAAGCTGCGCCTGTTCGGCGACGCGGTCTACGCCCAGGACTCGTGGTTGCCGCAGGTCTCGCTGGGCGTCCAGCACAAGCGCAACCGCGACTTCGACGGCGGCGTGGCCGTTCCCTACCTGGGTGATACCGGCGTGCCGGCGCTGCTCGGCGCGCGGAGCAGCAGCGGCACCGACTATTACCTGTCGGCCACCAAGGTCTTTCTCGGCGTGCCTTTCGGGCGCAACTTGCTGCTCAACGCCACGGCCCGGGCAACGCGTGCCAACGCCTACGGTCTGCTCGGCTTCGGCCGGCGGGTGGTCAACCCGCTCGACGGCCAGCTGCTCGACCAGTCCAACGGCTACGAGCTCGAATTCGAGGCTTCGGCGGCATTGTTCCTGACCCCGACGATCGTGGCCGGTACCGAGTATCGCACCCAGTCCAGCCGCCTGGCCGACCAGCCGGTGCTCGGACTGCTCGGCGCGCCCGACCTGGCCGCCGAGGATGATGTCTTCGACTTCTTCGTGGCCTGGCTGCCGAACAAGCGTTTCGCGCTGACCGCGGCCTACGTCGACCTCGGCAACCTGCCCTTTCAGAACAACTCGCGCGCGGCTTACCTGTCGCTGCAGGCCTCGTTTTAATCCGCACGCCAATCCGCAAGGAGTTGCGAAACCATGAATACACGCATCCGTATCAATCGATTTGCCATGCTGCTGATGACCGGTCTGGTCATCGCCGCCTGCGGCAGCGTGCCCAGCCACGACGTCGATGGCCAGGCCGATCTCAAGAATTACGACCGGACCCTCTATGAGCGCACCAGCTCAGCCGAGAGCTCGCTCTACGACCGCCTGGGCGGGCGCGAGGTGATCGCCGGCTTCGTCGACGAGGGCGTCGAGCGAGTGCTGGTCAACGAGCGCATCGCGTTTCTGTTCGACGGCGTCGATATCCCGGAGCTGAAGTTCCAGCTCACCGAGCAGATCTGCCAGCTCGCCGGCGGGCCATGCGTCTACGAGGGTATGGATATGGAGAGCGCGCACTTCGGGCTCGATATCACCGCCGCCGAGTTCAACGCCCTGGTCGAGGACTTCCAGGATGCCATGCGCGCCGAAGGCATTCCCTATGGACTGGAAAACCAGGTCATCGCGCTGCTCGCGCCGATGAAGCCGGCGGTCATCCGCCAGTAGGCAGGAACGCCCGGGCGATTCGGCTTTTAGTCTCGGAAGTTCTTGAACTGCAGCGGCAGGCCGAGGTCGGCGTCTTTCAGAAACTGGATGGCTGCCTGCAGGTCGTCGCGCTTCTTGCCGCTCACGCGCACCTGGTCGCCCTGGATGCTGGCCTGAACTTTCAGCTTGGCGCCCTTGATCAGCTTGACGATTTTCTTGGCCAGCTCGGTGTCGATGCCTTCCCGGATGCTGACCTTCCGGGTCGCGGTCTTGGCCATGATGACCGGCTCATCGGGCTCGAGGGACTCCAGGTCGATGCCCCGGCGGGCCAGTTTCGAGTAGAGCATGTCGAGCATCTGCTCGAGCTGGAACTCCGATTCGGTGCTCAGGGTAATGACGTTGCCCTCGAGCGAGAAGCTCGAATCGGTGCCCTTGAAATCAAAGCGCGCGGTGACTTCGCGGTTGGCCTGGTCGACGGCATTGGCCAGTTCGTGGTGGTCGATTTCGGAGACGGCGTCGAAGCTCGGCATCGTCGTGATGTCCAGGGTGGTTGGGAACGTCCGATAGCCTAAACCGCCCGGCGGTCCGGCACAAGCCGATCCGCTGCGGCGTACAATTCATGGCAGGCAACGTTATCAAAATCATCCGATGCGATTCTTACGGCTGACCTCATGAGCCCAGTAGCCACTGCCCGACCCGATCCGGCCCCGCCCGAAACGCTCGAAGCGCTGACCCGTCGCGTGCTCAACATGCTCGAGCGCCTTACCGGGATGGAGTCGACCTACCTGACGCGCATTGATCATGACGCCGGTGTGCAGCAGGTGCTGTTCGCCCGCAACAGCGGCGAGCTGTGCATCGACGAGGGGCTGACCGTGCCCTGGCAGGAAACGCTGTGCCGGCGCGCCCTGGAAGAAGGGCGCTACAGTGCCGACGACGTCTCCGACGCCTGGCCGGAAGCCGATGTGGCCGGGGAGCTGGGTCTGAAAAGTTACCTCACCGTGCCGGTCAGGCTGTCCGATGGCACGGTCTACGGCACGTTGTGCGGGGTCAGTCGCGACTCCGTCCGCGTGCCGGCCGAAACCCTGGAACTGCTGCAGGTCTTCGGCAGTCTGGTCGCCTCGCAGCTCGATACCGAAGCGCGCGCCATCGAGGCCGAGCACCGACTAAGACGCATGTTGCTGGTCGCCGAGGTCGGGCATATGTGCCTGGATGCCGATGCCCTGATTCCGGTGGTCGCCGAAACCGCCCGCCTACTCATGCGCCAGCCGATCTGGCGCCGGGTCATTCCATTCACACTCGAAGACGGCGAGCTCGACTTCGACAGCGACGAGGACGCCTCGGCGCGAGCACTGGTCGAGGCCATCATCGAGGCAGCCGGCGAGCGGGTCCTGCGCCTGCATGATGCGCACAACCAGCCCCTGCTTCACGCCGAAGAGGCCAGCGACGAGATTCGGCGACTGCGCACCGCGCTCGGCTTGAGCGAAGACGGTGCGAGCGGGCTGCTCACGGCCACGCCCCGGGTCGGGGGATTGCAGGCCGGAATCGTGGTTCTTTCCAACCAGCCTTTCGAGGTCGAGGGCCACAATGACCAGATGCTGGCAAACTGTTCGAATTACCTGTCGCTGCTGGCCGATCGGCTGTATCACCAGGGCGTCCTCGAGGCCAGCAACCGGGAGCTCGGCCGTCAGGCCAGCCAGGACCCGCTGACCGGCCTGGCCAACCGCCGTAGTCTGCTCGAGATGCTCGAGCGCATGGTCGCCTCGGCTGCTCGGGGCGATCAACAGTTGCTGGTCGCGTTCGTCGATCTCGACGGCTTCAAGCGCCTCAATGACGAACACGGCCACGAAGCCGGCGATCTGTTCCTGATCTCGATTGCCCGTCGGCTGCTCGCCGGCCTTCGCGGCGACGATGTGGTCGCGCGCATCGGCGGCGATGAGTTCGTCATCGCCACGCTGGCCGGCGCGCATCGTGACCGTGACGAGATTGCCCGGCACCTGAGCGAGCGCATCGATCAGGCCATCGTCGGCCGCCATAGCCTCGGCAGCCTCAACCTCGACTACACCGGTGCCAGCATCGGCCAGGTCAGCTGGCGGGCCGGCGAGAGCGTGGCCGATCTGCTCAAGCGCGCCGATGCGGCCATGTACGACGCCAAACGTCGCCGGAGTGGCCGATGAGAAACCGCCTGACCGCCGGGCTACGCATCGGGCTGGCGTTTATCGGTCTGGGGCTCAACAGCGTGGTGCATATCGCGCCACTGATGGTGGTGGCGCTGGTCAAGGCAGTGGTGCGTCTCGCTCCGGTTCGGCAGCGCTGCGACCGCGTGCTGATGGGCCTGGCGGCCAGCTGGGTCGATGTCAACAGCTGGATGCTTGAGCGGTTCACGGATACTCGACTGGAGGTCACCGGCCTGCCCGAGGCCCGCCTCGACGGGCACTTCCTGGTGGTGTCGAACCATCAGAGCTGGGTCGATATCCCGGTGCTCCAGAAGCTGTTCAACCGGCGTTTGCCGATGCTGCGCTTTTTCCTCAAGAGCCAGCTGATCTGGGTCCCGGTTCTCGGGCTGGCCTGGTGGGCGCTGGATTTCCCCTTCATGAAACGCTACACGCGCGAGCAGATCGAGCGCCGTCCGGAGCTGGCCGGGCGCGATGTTGCCGCCACACGCGCTGCCTGTGCGAAGTTCCGGCATATCCCGGTATCGATCGTCAATTTTGTCGAGGGCACGCGCTTCAAACCGGACCGGCACGCCCGGCAGGACTCGCCGCACCGCCATCTGCTGCGACCCCGGGCCGGCGGTACGGCCTTTGTGCTTGATGCCATGGGGGAGTCGATCGATACCGTGGTCGACGTCACCATTGTCTATCCCGAGGGTGTCGGCGAGCTGGTTGATCTGTTTGCCAACCGGATTGCGTCGATCCGGGTGCAGGTGCGGCTGCTGCCCGTTCCCGCGGCACTCCGGGGTGGGGACTATCAGAACGACCCGGTTTTCCGCGCCAGTTTCCAGGCCTGGATCAACCAGCTATGGCTCGACAAGGACGCCGCCATTGCCCGGATGCTGGACAACAATCAGCGCCCGGGACCAGCCGGAGAGCGCGTGGCCGGGTCGTCGTCTCGATAGAACCCCGCGGCCGGAACCGGGTGGCCGAACAGAAAGCCCTGGGCAATCCGGCAGCCGCCGGCGCGCAGGCGTTCGAGCTGGTCGGTGGTCTCGACACCCTCGGCGACAACCTGCAGGTTGAGCGCTGCGGCCAGGCTGATGATCGCCTCGACAATGGCTGCGTCGTCGGGGTCGGTGGCGATGTCTTGAATGAAGGACTGGTCGATCTTCAATTTGCGGATGTGGAGGCGCTTGAGATAGGCCAGGCTTGAATAGCCGGTGCCGAAATCGTCAATGGTGAGTCCGACCCCGAGCTCGTTGAGCTCGGCGATCACCCGGCTGGCGAGATCGACATCGTGCATGATCACGCTCTCGGTCAGCTCCAGTTCGAGCCACCGTGGATCGACCCCGTGACTGTCCAGCGCATGCTTCACGCACTCGACCAGGTTGCCGCGCCAGAACTGCACGGCCGAGACGTTGACAGCGACCCTTACCGGCGGTCGGTTCGCGCGCGACCAGGCGGCCAGTTGGCGGCAGGCCTGGTCGATGACCCAGTCGCCCAGCGATACGATCAGCCCGCTCTGCTCGGCCACGGGTATGAACTCGTCGGGTCCGACCAGGCCGCGCTCCGGGTGGTGCCAGCGCAGCAGCGCCTCGGCACCCTGGATGCGGAATTCGGTCAGGTCGACAATCGGCTGGTAATAGACTTCGAACTGCTCGCCGGTAATGGCCTGCCGGAGTTCGCCCTCCAGGCGCAGCCGCTGGTGGGCGCGTTCGTTGAGTTCGGGGGTGAAGAACTGGTGGTTGCCCCGGCCGAGCTCCTTGGCGTAATACATCGCGGCATCGGCATTGGCGACCAGGGCTTCGGGGGAATCGCCATGTTCGGGGAACAGCGCAATGCCGATGCTCGGCGCGACGCGCAGTTCGTTTCCGGCAATCAGGAACGGCTCGACCAGAAGCGCCAGCACCCGCTGCGCGCCGCGTTCGGCCCCGGCCCGGTCGGTGTTGGTCATGATGACCAGGAACTCGTCGCCGCCCTGGCGACAGACCAGGTCGTTGCCGCGCAGGCCGTCTTCGAGCCGCCGGGCGATCGCTGCGAGCAGCCGGTCGCCCATGCCGTGGCCGAGGGAGTCATTGATGTTCTTGAAATGGTCGAGATCCATGAACAGCACCGCCAGCGGCTGGTGCCGGCGCCGCGCCTTGACGATGGCCTCTTGCAGGTGCTGGTCGAGGTGGGTCCGGTTCGGCAGGCCGGTCAGGGCATCGTAGTGGGCCAGGTGGTGGACCTGCTCCTCGGCTCGTTTGCGATCGGTGATGTCGTAGATGGCACCGTCGAAATAGCGGATCTCGCCTTGCTCATCCTTGATGGCCACGGCATTGTTGACGCCGACGAAGCGGCTTCCATCGGGCCGGATGAATTCGACTTCGACATCGCGGTAGTAGCCGTCGCGCTGCATCATCGACAGCAGCTCGTCGCGCTGGTCGGGGTCGGCGTAGAGCATGGGGCCGGCATGGTCGATCATCGCCTCCGGGGTGTCGAAGCGGAACATTTTCGCCAATGCCTGGTTGGCGTAGACCAGCCCCTCGTTCGGTTTGCCGCGGTAGATGCCCTCGAAGATGTTGTTGGTCACCGAAGTCAGCAGCTGTTCGCTTTCGCGATAGGCGCGGGTCATGCGCTCGGCCAGGTGCATCGCCCGCAGGCGGGTTCGAAGCAGGGTGACCAGCAGCACGACGAGCAGGGCCGTAATGGTCAGCCCGGTTGCCAGTAGCAGCCAGGGGGCCAGGGTCTGCCGGGCCGGCTGCTCGATGGTCAGCAACCAGTCGCGACCGCCGGCCTGGAAGCGGCGTTCCATGGCGAGCAGCGCCGGCCCATCGCGTCGGGTCGGGGCGGGGTCGCCGAAGACCGGGCGGTCCACGGCGCTTTCATCGTGCAGGCGGACTCGTGCTGGCTCCGGCACAACGTCGCTCAGGTCGAAGAGCCGCCGCGCGTTCAAGGATGCCGATACCCAGCCGGAAGCCAGCGGTTCCTGCCCGTCGATGGCCAGCAGCATGACGTAGCCGGCCAGCTCGGAGCCGTCGGTGAAGATCAGTCGCAGCGGCTCTGAAAGCCGTGCCTCCGAGCCGCTGCGTGTGTGCGACAGGGCCTCGCGCAGGGCGTTGACCTGGCAGGCATCGCGCCCGATGGACTGGGGGTTGCGCTCGGCCGGCTCGTTGTAGAAGACCGGGCAGTAAACCTCGCGTTCGCCGGCCGGGCGGACCTCGAGTGGCCCCAGGCCGTCGGCGCGCTGACGGGCATCGAGCTCAGCCAACCCTTCGGCGTCGACGCGCGGTACCCAGCCCAGG
>CAYQJJ010000030.1:13398-17510 GCA_964417745.1 uncultured Wenzhouxiangella sp. | reverse complement strand
CCAGGGTGAGCACGAAGGCCGTGGCCAGCGACATGCCGATGGCCGACTCGATGCTTTTCGACACGCCCAGAAACGGGCACAGGCCGAGGAACTGGATGAGCACGAAGTTGTTGACCAGCGCCGCGGCGACGATGATGAGCAACAGGTCCACGGCCGGCTCAGGGGTTCAGGGCGCCCGGGGCGTGGCGCACAGGGTCGCTGGCTGGCGGCATGCTCAGCTGACTTTCATGCCCGGCTGTGCGCCGCTGTCCGGGGCGAGCAGGAATGGCTTGCCACCGTCTTCGCTGGCGGCCAGCACCATGCCCTCGGAGACGCCGAAGCGCATCTTGCGCGGGGCCAGGTTGGCAACCGCCACGGTCAGCCGGCCTTCGAGTTCGTTCGGCTCGTAGTGGCCGCGGATGCCGGCGAAGACCGTTTTCCGGCCGCCCTCGCCAAGGTCGAGTTCGAGCTCGAGGAGTTTGTCGGCACCCTCGACGTGGCGGGCGGCGACGATGCGTGCGACGCGCAGGTCAACCCGGGCGAACTCGGGAAATTCGATCATGCTGGTGGTCTCCTCGGGCTGGGTGGGGGCTGGTTCGGGTTCGGCTGGAGCGGCTTCCAGGGTCTCGCGGCTGGCTTCGAGCACGCGCTCGACCTGATCGGCCTCGACGCGCGTGAGCAGGGGCTTGAAGCGGTTGATCTCATGGCCCAGAAGCGGCGCCTCGATGGCGTCGAAATCCTCCAGCGAGGT
This sequence comes from uncultured Wenzhouxiangella sp., assembly GCA_964417745.1. Lineage (GTDB taxonomy): Bacteria > Pseudomonadota > Gammaproteobacteria > Xanthomonadales > Wenzhouxiangellaceae > Wenzhouxiangella. The sequence continues at coordinate 16,780 of CAYQJJ010000030.1, read as the reverse complement.
ATTGAGAAAATCGCCGGCGGCCCGGGCGGTGTGCGGGATGACCGGCGCCAGCCAGGTCATCATGACGCGGAACAGGTTGATGCCCTGGGTGCAGATGCCCAGCACCTCGTCGGCACGGTCGCCCTCCTTGGCCAGCACCCAGGGTTTGTGCTCGTCGATGTAGCGGTTGGCCTCGTCGGCCAGGGCCATGATGCGGCGGATGGCGACCTGGAAGTTGCGGTTTTCGAAATCCGCGCAGATGGCCGAATGCTCGTCGAGAAAGCGCTGGTACAGCGCCGGGTCGGGCAGTTGCTCGGCCAGTCTCCCGCCGCCGAGCTTGTGCACGAAACCGGCCGAGCGGCTGGCGATGTTGACCAGCTTGCCGACCAGGTCGGAATTGACCCGGGTGCGGAAGTCTTCGAGGCTGAGGTCGATGTCGGCCAGCCCGGAGCCGAGCTTGGCGGCGAAGTAGTAGCGCAGGTAGTCGGGATGGAAATGGTCCAGCCAGGTGCGTGCCTTGATGAAGGTGCCGCGCGATTTCGACATCTTGGCGCCGTTGACGGTCAGAAACCCGTGGGCGTGAACGCCGGTCGGGCGGCGCAGGCCCGCGCCCTCGAGCATGGCCGGCCAGAACAGGCAGTGGAAATAGATGATGTCCTTGCCGATGAAGTGATGCATTTCGGTGTCGGTGTCCGGGCGCATCCAGTCCTCGAAGTCCAGCCCCTCGCGCTGGCAGATTTCTCTGAAGCTGCTCAGGTAGCCGACCGGGGCATCGAGCCAGACATAGAAGAACTTGTCCGGGTGGCCGGGAATGACGAATCCGAAATACGGCGCGTCGCGGGTGACGTCCCAGTCGCGCAATGACTCGGCAAACCACTCTTCGAGCTTGTTGGCGACTTCGTCCTGCAGTGTCCCGGAGCGCATCCAGGCGGCGAGGCTGTCGCGAAACGCGTCGAGGGTGACGAAGAAGTGCTCGGTCTTTTTCATCACCGGCGTGGCGCCCGACAGCGCCGAGGCCGGTGCGACGAGCTCGGTCGGCTCATAGGTGGCGCCGCAGGCGTCGCAGGAGTCGCCCGACTGATCCGGCGCGCCGCAGCGCGGGCACTGGCCGCGGATGAAGCGGTCGGGCAGGAACATGTTGCGCTCGGGGTCGAAGAACTGCTCGATGGTGCGTGTCGAGACCAGCCCGCCATCGACCAGCCGCTGCCAGATGCGCCCGACCAGCTCGCGGTTGGTCTCGCTGTGGGTCGAGGAAAAGTTGTCGTGCGAGATGCCGAAGTCGGCGAAATCGCGCTGGTGCTCGGCGCTCATCTCCTCGATCAGCGCCTCGGGGCTCAGGCCGCGCTTTTCGGCGTGCAGCATGATCGGCGTGCCGTGGGCATCGTCGGCCCAGGCAAAATGGACCTCGTGGCCTCGCGCACGCTGAAACCGCGCCCAGATGTCGGTCTGGATGTATTCGAGCATGTGGCCCAGGTGGATCGGGCCGTTGGCATAGGGCAGGGCAGCGGTGACCAGGATGCGACGCTGTGAGGGCATGGGTTAACTCGGTGGCGACTGGAACGAACAGCGCCGTATTATCGCACGCTGTTGCTGAATCGGGACCGGCTCGGGGTACGGCTCGGATATAATAGGGGACCGATTCGGTACTCATAAGGATTTTCCCATGAACGACGAGCTCGAGCAGCGCCTGCGCCGGCTGGTGACCGAACTGCCGGACCCGAATACCGGCGAACCGCTCGGCGATGACCTGCGCGGTCTGGCCGTGCGCGATGGCCGGGTGGCGGTTGACCTGCTGCTGGGTTATCCGGCGGCCGGCTACCGCGATGAACTGGTCGGGCGCATCCGTGACAGCCTGATGGCCGAAAGCGGCGTTTCGGAAGTCACTGTTGACGTTGACTGGGAGATTGCCCAGCACGCGGTGCAGGACGGCCTGACGCCGCTCGAGGGCGTAGGTAACGTGATCGCCGTGGCCTCGGGCAAGGGCGGCGTGGGCAAATCAACCGTGGCGGCCAACCTGGCGCTGGCGCTGGCGGCCGAAGGCGCGCGGGTGGGCGTGCTCGATGCCGATATCTACGGCCCCAGCCAGCCGCGCATGCTGGGCATGAGCGGCGGGCCGGAGACGACCGATAATCGGCGCATCCTGCCCAAGCGGGTGCATGGTCTGCAGGCGATGTCGATCGGCGTGCTGGTCGAGACCGACCAGGCCATGATCTGGCGCGGTCCGATGGCGACCCAGGCGCTGCAGCAGATGGTTTCGGAAACGCTCTGGGAAGACCTGGATTATCTGATCGTCGACCTGCCGCCGGGTACCGGCGATATCCAGCTCACCCTGGCCCAGCGCATTCCGGTCGCCGGTGCGATCGCCGTGACCACACCCCAGGATGTGGCCGTCGACGACGTGCGCCGGGCCGTGGCGATGTTCAACAAGGTGCGCATCCCGATGCTCGGTGTGCTCGAGAACATGAGCACCCACCTGTGCTCGAGTTGCGGGCACGAGGAGGCCATCTTCGGCAGCGGCGGTGGTGAAAAAGTGGCCACCGAGATGGATCTGGCGCTGCTCGGTCAGATTCCGATTCACGCCGGACTGGGGCGCTCGACCGACGACGGCACGCCGATCGTGGCCGCCGAGCCCGGCCATGCCGTCTCGCTGCGCTTCCGGGAAGTTGCCCGGCGCACCGCGGGCCGGCTGGCCGCGCAGGCGCGCAACAAGCAGGTGCGCATGCCCAAGATCAAGATCGTCGATTGAGCGACTCGATTGAGCGATTGCCATCGAGCCCGGGTGCTGAAATGATCCGGGCCGGAGCGCGACAGGCTCCCGGCAGGCTTGCAGGTCAGGCGCGCGGCAGGGTGACGCCGCGCTGGCCCATGTACTTGCCGGCGCGGTCGGCGTAGGAGGTCTCGCAGGCCTCGTCGGACTCCAGGAACAGGAACTGGGCGACGCCCTCGTTGGCGTAGATCTTCGCCGGCAGCGGGGTGGTGTTGGAAAACTCCAGCGTTACGTGGCCTTCCCATTCGGGCTCGAGCGGCGTGACGTTGACAATGATTCCGCAGCGCGCGTACGTCGATTTCCCCAGGCAGATGGTCAGCACGTTGCGCGGAATGCGGAAGTATTCGACCGTGCGCGCGAGCGCGAACGAGTTTGGCGGAATGATGCAGACGTCGGCCTGGACGTCGACAAAGCTGTTCTGGTCGAAATGCTTGGGGTCGACGATGTTGGAATTGATGTTGGTGAAGATCTTGAATTCGTCGGCGCAGCGGCCGTCGTAGCCGTAGCTCGAGGTGCCGTAGGAGACGAGCTTGTCGCCGGCCGGGTTCTGCCTGACCTGTCCGGCCTCGAACGGTTCGATCATGCCGTGTTCGGCGGCCATGCGGCGGATCCAGCGGTCGGATTTGACGCTCACGG
>CAYQJJ010000030.1:0-13298 GCA_964417745.1 uncultured Wenzhouxiangella sp. | reverse complement strand
GGCTGCTGGATCAGGGTGACGCTGGTGGTGAAGGTCTGGCCGCCGCGGCGCACGACCAGTTCGATTTCCGCCCCCGGTTTGCCGCGAGCGATGTCGAGCATGAGTTGGCGCGCGCTCTCGATTGGCTCACCGGCCGCGGCAACAAGCACATCGCCGTTGCGCAACCCGGACTGCCAGGCAGGTCCGCCGCGGTAGATGCGCGTGATTCTGGCACCAGCCTGGCCGGCGTCGGTCCCCAGGCTGTAGCCGACGTCGTGGAGATCGACGCCGATCCAGCCGCGGCGCACCTGGCCGTATTCGAGAATCTGTTCGATGATCGATTTGGCCAGCGGTGCCGGAATGGCGAAGCTGATGCCCTGGGCGCCGACGTTCTGGCCCATGGAAGCGCTGTTGATGCCGACGACCTCGCCGCGCGGATTGACCAGTGCGCCTCCGCTGTTGCCGGCATTGATCGCGGCATCGGTCTGGATGAAGTCCTCGAAAGTGGCCAGGTTGAGCTGTTCCCGCCCGGTGGCGCTGATGATGCCCTTGGTCACGGTGTGGCTCAGGCCGAAGGCATTGCCAATGGCCAGCACCACGTCGCCCGCGCGCGGCGGCTGGCTCGCCCCCAGGCTGGCTGCTGGCAGGTCGTCGAGCTCGATTCGCAGCAGCGCCAGGTCGGTGCCGGGGTCGCTGCCCACCACCGAGGCCTCGACCACCCGACCGTCCCACAGGGCAACGACGATATTGTCGACGTCCGAGATCACGTGCAGGGTGGTCAGGATCAGCCCGTCGCTCGAGACGATCACTCCCGAGCCGAGGCCACGGCGCGGCCGGGTGATGGTCCGGCCCTGGTAGAGCGCCTCGAACAGCGGGTCGGAGAAGTCCAGCGACAGCGGCTCACTGACCAGCGTGCGCGTGTAGATGCTGACCACCGAGGGTGCGGTACGATTGACCGCCTCGGCGTAGGAGGTGACCGGACCGGGGCGTTGCCCAGTCTCGTCGACGATCAGGATTTCCGGGCGCAGCCAGACCACGACAAAAGCCATGGCCAGGCCCAGCAGAACGAATTGAAATGTGAATTGTGCGAGTCTTTTCAAGGATCTGCAGCCGGAGGTCAGGCGCCGGGGCAACACGCCCGGGCGAAGCGGGGGAACCCCTTGCGGGACGCCGCCACGGTCACTGTTTGTGAATGAATGGCGAAGTATAATTGTGAATGTTCTTAATTTTTCGCTAAAATAGCGGATTGATTCTACAGTCCACCCGAACACGCGCCTTTCGTCAGCGATGTTTGTAACCTGGCCGGCCGGCTGATGCCGCGACGGCTCTTGATTCTTCGATGCGGAGAGATTCATGTCCGAAACAGAAACCGATTCCACTCAGACGCCGGCCGACCCGTCGCGGCGGCGCCTGCTGACGGCCGCCACCGGAGTGGTTGGCGCGGTCGGCGTCGGTGCCGCGGCCTGGCCGTTCCTGTCCTCGCTTCAGCCCAGTTCGAAAGCGCGCATCGTCGGCGCGCCGGTTGAGGTATTCATCGGCAACCTCGAGCCGGGTCAGCTGCAGCGTGTGCAGTGGCGCGGCGCGACCATCGGCATCATGCGGCGCACCGAGCGCATGCTCGAAGAACTCGCCGGCCTGGGCGACCGTTTGCGTGACCCCGATTCCGACAATGCCGACCAGCAGCCGGAGTATGCGCGCAACCCGCACCGTTCGATTCGCCCGGAGATCCTGGTGCTCAACGTCCACTGCACGCACCTGGGCTGCGTGCCCCAGGTGGTACCCGAAATCGGCGCCCAGCCGTTCGACCGGGACTGGAAGGGCGGGTTTTTCTGCCCCTGCCACCGGTCGACCTTCGACCTGGCCGGGCGCGTGTATCGCGGCGTGCCGGCACCTTCGAATCTGCTGGTGCCCCCGTATTCATTCGTTGACGATGACCACGTCCTGATCGGCGTGGGCCCCGAAGGAGCTGCCTGATCATGGCCAAGTCCGCCAATCCAGTGAGCAAGAGTGTCGATGCCGTCAGCACGTGGGTCAACGAGCGTGCCTCGGTCGGTGATTTCTGGAAAAAGCACCTGAGCGAGTACTACGCGCCGAAGAATTTCAATCTGTGGTATTTCTTCGGTTCGCTGTCGCTGCTGGTGCTGGTCAACCAGCTTGTGACCGGTATCTTTCTGACCATGCATTACAAGCCCGACGCCGAGCTCGCCTTCGCGTCGGTCGAGTACATCATGCGCGACGTGCAGTGGGGCTGGTTGATCCGCTACATGCACTCGACGGGCGCATCGCTGTTTTTCGCGGTCGTCTATCTGCACATGCTGCGGGCTCTCATGTACGGCTCCTACCAGAAGCCGCGCGAGCTGGTCTGGATTCTCGGTGTCACCATTTACCTGGTGCTCATGGCCGAGTCGTTCATGGGCTACGTTCTGCCCTGGGGCCAGATGTCCTACTGGGGCGCGCAGGTGATCATCTCGCTGTTCGGCGCGGTGCCCTACATCGGTGAGGGCCTGGTCGAGTGGATCCGCGGCGATTATTTCGTTGCCGACGCTACCCTGAACCGGTTCTTCGCCCTGCACGTCGTGGCGCTGCCGATGGTGCTGCTGGGCCTGGTCGTGCTACACCTTGCCGCGTTGCACGAGGTCGGGTCCAACAATCCGGATGGGGTCGATATCAAGGCCAAGAAGGATCAGAACGGGCGGCCGCTCGACGGCATTCCGTTCCACCCCTACTACACGGTCAAGGATATCTTCGGCGCGGGCTTTTTCCTGCTCATCGCGGCGTTCATCATCTTCTTCTGGCCCGAGGGCGGTGGTTACTTCCTGAAGGCGGATAATTTCATCGAGGCCGATCCGCTGGTGACGCCCGATCACATTCCGCCCGTTTGGTACTTCACGCCCTTCTATGCCATCCTGCAGGCGGTGCCGGACAAGTTCATGGGCGTGATCCTGATGGGTGCCGCGGTGCTGATCCTGTACTTCGTTCCCTGGCTGGATCGCAGCCCGGTGCGCTCGATCCGCTATCGCGGCTGGATGTCGAAGCTGGCCCTGGCAGTGTTCTGCATCGCCTTCGTACGACTCGGCATGCTCGGCCTGGCGCAGGATTCGAGCAACTTCGAGCTCAGGCTGTGGACATTCCTCTACTTTGCCTTTTTCATCCTGATGCCGATCTGGACAAGTATCGAGAAGACCAAACCCGTACCCGAGCGAGTGACGCACTGATGATCTATCGCAATCTACTCACCGCTGCTGCCCTGCTGGCCGCCTCGCTGACGGCCGTGGCCGCCCCATCGAATGGCAGCCTCGATCAGGCCGGCAGCAATGTGTTCGATACCGCGTCGGTTCAGCGCGGGGCGGCGGTGTTTGCCAATTACTGCATGGGCTGCCATTCGGCCCAGTACATGCGCTACCAGCGGCTGATCGAGGATCTCGACATCAGCGAGGAGGAGGTTCAGGAGAATCTGGCCTTCGGTGACCAGGGCGCTGCCGATTACATGACCGTGGCCATGACCGATGAACGCGCCGAGGAATGGTTCGGCGTGGTCCCGCCGGACCTGACGCTGACCGCGCGCTCGCGCGGGCCGGACTGGATCTACACCTTCCTGCGCAGCTACTATCTCACCGACGAGGGCTGGAACAATGAAGTGCTGGAGATGCCGGCGATGCCGCACGTGCTCTGGGAGCTTCAGGGCGTCCAGCGCCCGGTAACCGAAACGGTGACCGGCGACGACGGACAGACCCGGACCGAGGTGGTGTCTTTAGAGATGGACCAGCCCGGTCGCCTGTCCGAGCGCGAGTACGATGCCCTTGTTCGTGACATTGTCGCCTTTATGGAATACATTGCCGAACCCGCCATTCTCCAGCGCGAGCGCCTGGGGATATGGGTAATGCTGTTCCTGGCGCTTTTCACCTTTCTGGCTTACTTGATGTATCAGGAGTACTGGAAGGACGTCAAGAAGTGATGCGCGGAGCGTGTTCCGAGAGCCGGCCGGCGCTGATGAGAGGAGAAATGCACTGATGATGGCACTGTACTCGTCAGAAAACTGTTTGAATTGCCATCGGGTCCGGTTCGTTCTGGCCGAAAAGGGCATCAACGTCGAAATCATCCACGTCGAGCAGGACCGGGCGGCCACTGCCGACCTGGCCGAGCTCAACCCTTATAGCGAGACGCCGACGCTGGTTGACCGCGATATGGTCCTCTACGGGACCTGGGTGGTGACCGAATACCTCGATGAGCGCTACCCGCACCCGCCGCTGATGCCGGTCGACCCGGTGTCGCGCTCGCGCTTGCGCCTGGCGATGTACCGGATGTACCGCGACTGGATCGATGCCGGAAAGATCATCGAGACCACCAGCGGGCCGAAAAAGGTCGAGACGGCACGCAAGCAGCTGCGCGACAGCCTGATCGCCTCCGACGAACTGTTCGGCCTGTCGTCCTATCTGCTGCACGACGAGTTGTCGCTGGCCGATTGCGCGCTCGTGCCGCTGCTGTGGCGTCTGCCGTACTACCAGATTCAACTCACGGCCCGAGAGGCGCCGAAGGCGACGCAGTACATGGAGCGCATGTTCCGGCGCGACTCCTTCCTGCGCAGCCTGACCGAAGTCGAGCGCCTGATGCGGGAAAAAGACTGAGCCATGCTTTCTTCCCGACCTTATCTGGTACGCGCCGTCAACGAATGGATCGTCGATTCCGGCTATACCCCGCATATCCTTGCCGAGGCCGATGCCCCGGGGCTCGACGTGCCCGACATGGCCCGGCAGGAAGGCAAGGTCGTGCTCAACATCAGTCCGTCGGCGGTGCGGGATCTGCTCATCGACAGCGATCTGGTGACTTTCGTGGCGCGCTTTGGCGGTGTCTCGCGAGCAGTCTCGGTGCCGATTGCCGCGGTTCGGGCCGTTTATGCGCGCGAAAACGGGCAGGGCATGATGTTTCCGGATGACGAGGACCTGTCCGAGGCCGATCAGTCGGCCGGATCGGACCTTCAGGATGACGAGCAAGCCGGTTCCGGCACACGTCGGCCGAACCTGCGCGTGATCAAGTAGCCGACCCCGGGCCGGGCCAGGTCGCCGGGCCTACTCGATAATCCGCCGACCGTCCTCGAATTCGGCGGTGATGCGCTCGAGCCGGTTGCCGGCAAGCTGTAATTCGCCGCGCTGGCGCCGGCCACCATCGGGGCTGTAATCGAAACGATAGCGGCGGCGCCAGCACAGGCGGTCGTCGACGCGGGTCGGGCGCATTGCAGCCAGAGAGACCGTCTGGTCGAGCAACTGCCATCCCTGACGCTTGCAGAATTCGCGCGCCACGTCGCGGGCGCGATCACGTGCCTGGATGGCCGAGTACCACCAGAGTACTGCGCCGGCCAGCGCCAGCAAAAGCCCGATTGCCGAATCCATGGGCGCTTCTAACGACCGCGCTTGAGCAGCACGTGCACCGCCCCGGTGCCACCATCGTGCGGCGGCGCCGAGGCGAATGCGCACACCCGCGCATGCCGGCTGAGCAGGCGAGCGGTCAGGCGCTTGAGCTGGGGGCCGCCGGGCCCCGAGCGCAGCCCCTTGCCGTGAATGATCTTGACGCAGCTCAAGCCGTCGCGCACGGCGTCTTCGAGGAACTGCCGGATGGAGTTGCCGGCGGCCTCGATGTTCATCTGATGCAGGTCGAGTTCGTCCTGGACACGCCAGTGGCCGCGCCGCAGCCGGGTGATGATGCGCTTCTGCAGCCCCGGCGCGTGCCAGGCCAGCTCTTCGCCGGTCTCGACCTCGCAGAAGTCGATCGGGCTGTTGGCGAGTTCGTCCATGACACGCGCCTCATCGAGCTGACGCTGGCGGGGCACGGGGCGCGGTGCCGGCGCCCGTTCGTGGTGGCGCTTGCGCTCGACCGGACGGACCTGCCCGACGGCCGACCTGAACAGCTCGCGTTCATCGTCTTCAATCGACATCGAAGTCCTCGCTCGGGGACATCGCCCCGTCCCGATTGATTTATAGTTACGGCTTTGCACCGGCCGAACCCAATATGCATGTTCTCATAGCCAATGACGACGGGTTGTATGCACCCGGCATACGCCTGTTATCCGAGCAATTGGCCGAATACAGCGATCAGGTTACCGTAGTCGCGCCCGATCGGGACCGCTCCGGCGCGAGCAATTCGCTGACCCTCGACCGACCGATTCGTGTCGAAGAGGTCGATGACGGCGTGTTCAAGGTGTTCGGGACGCCGACCGATTGCGTCCATATTGCCATTACCGGCCTGCTTGGCGACGAACCCGACATGGTGGTCTCGGGCATCAATGCCGGGGCCAACATGGGGGATGACGTGCTCTACTCCGGCACCGTCGCCGCGGCCATGGAAGGCCGGTTCCTCGGGCTGCCGGCGATGGCCGTGTCGCTGGTCTACGGGCAGGCCGGGCCGCGCTATTACGAAACGGCCGCCCGCGCCGCCAGCCGGCTGATGCACCGCCTCATTACCGAGCCCCTGCCGGCCGATACCATTCTCAACGTCAATGTTCCCGACCTGCCCTGGGAGGAGATCCGGGGGTTCGAGACCACGCGGCTGGGCCACCGGCACCGTTCCGAGGATGTCATCCCGCTCAATGACCCGCGCGGGCGGCAGTTTTACTGGATCGGGCCGCCGGGCGGCGAGCACGACAACGGTCCGGGCACGGATTTCAACGCCGTGCGCCAGGGCTTTATCTCGGTTACGCCGATCCATGTCGACCTGACGCGCTACCAGGCGCTCGAGCAGATCAGCCGGTGGATCGAGCATTTCAATGCCGGCGGGACTGGCATCAGCGAGTGATGGCACGCGAGCAAGGGCAGGGCATCGGCATGACTTCCGAGGCGACTCGCCAGCGGCTGGTGCAGCGCCTGCGCGAAAAGGGAATCGACAACGAGCGTGTTCTTCAGGCCATCGGGGAGACTCCGCGCCACCTGTTCGTCGATGAGGCGCTGTCCTCGCGCGCCTACGAGGACAGCGCCCTGCCGATCGGCCGTGGCCAGACCATTTCCCAGCCCTACGTGGTGGCGCTGATGACCGCCGCGGTCGCCAACTCCCGGCCGATCGGGAAAGTGCTGGAGATTGGCACCGGTTCGGGCTATCAGGCCGCGATCCTCGCCCGGCTGGCCGACCGGGTCTTCACGACCGAACGCATCGGCGAGCTGGTGCGCACGGCCCGGCAACGATTCCATCAGCTGGGGCTGCACAATATCTACACCCGTCATCTCGACGGGCTGGCTGGCTGGCCGACGCAGGCGCCATTCGACGCCATCGTCGTGACCGCCGGCGGCGCGATTCCCGAGTGTCTGCTCGAACAGCTCGGCGAGGGCGGGGTGCTGGTGGCACCGGAGAAAAAGGGTACCCAGCAGCAGCTGGTACGTATTACCCGCAGCGGCGACCGGTTCGAGCGTGAGAACCTGGGGGCCGTGATTTTTGTGCCATTGCTCGAAGGTCTGGAGTGATGCCGCCGTGTCGGCTTTTGTTGCTGGTGCCTCGATCGTCAGCGAGCGGTTCGGCGGGCTGACCCGCGTGTCGCGGCTGGGGCTGGCGTTGCTGCTGATTGCCTGGCTGACCGGCTGTGCCGCGCCCCCGCCGGCCCCGGTCGAGGATCGGGGCCGCTCGACACCTTCGAGCGAGCCCGAGCGCGCTTCGCGACCGCCACCCCCGGTCTACGAAGTCCAGCGTGGCGACACCCTGTATTCGATCGCTTTTCGTTACGGCCTGGACTGGCGAGAGGTGGCGCGCTGGAACGGCATCGAATCCCCGTACACCATCCGGCCGGGCAGGGAGCTGCGCCTGAGCGCGCCGCCGGTTGCCGTCAGCCGGAGACAGCCCGCGCCGGATCCGCCGGCTCCCGATGCGCCTGCTCCCGATGCGCCGGATCCGGAACCGGAACCGGCATCGCCTGCCGAGACGGAACGGGCTGCCGAGCCGTCACCGGCGCCCGCTGCCCCGGGCACGCGCACGGTCGGCGGTATCGACTGGCGCTGGCCAACCGCCGGCGAGGTCGCCCGCCCGTTCGATCCGGCTGCGACCCGCCGTGGCATTGGCATCTCCGGCGAGGCCGGGCAGGACGTGGTGGCCGCGGCATCCGGCGAGGTTGTCTATAGCGGAACCGCGCTGATCGGCTACGGAGAGCTGGTCATCGTCAAGCACTCGGCGACGCTGCTTTCGGCGTATGCTCACAACCAGCAGCGCCTGGTCGAGGAAGGCGAACAGGTGGCCGCCGGCCAGCCGATCGCGCGCATGGGTCGTGACGAGCGGGATTCCGAAATCCTGCATTTCGAGATTCGCCGGGACGGTCAGCCGCGCAACCCGCTGGATTACCTTCCGGCCCGGAATTGATTCCACCGAACACGCCAGTGGCCGGATGTTGCAGCCGATTTCCCATGTGGCTTGTCCGGAATAAGCTGTATCTGCCAGATTTGGCTTGAAAAAGGATCGTTTTTGATGCAATCTGTCATTGGTCTCATCCCGGACTGAGCCCGGATGCGCAACTTGGTGCTGCGAACAACCCTGATTGGCCTGATGCTGACGGCCCTCGCTACCTCGGTCGTTGCCGACCAGGTCGAGAGTCTGCGCGTGTGGAGCGGGCCGGACAGTACGCGCGCCGTGCTCGACCTCAAGGACCGAATCGATTATCGCCTTTTCACCCTGGAAGATCCCCACCGGGTAGTAGTCGATATTGATGCCGCGAGCCTGTCGGGGGAGTTGTCGCTCAACCCCGAGCACAGCGGCGTCATTGAGCAGGTGCGTCACGGCGTCCGCAATGGCAGCGACCTCAGGATCGTGTTCGATCTCGGCGCGGGCGCCAAGCCCCAGAGTTTCCTGCTCGAGCCGGCCGGTGAGTACGGCCACCGTCTGGTCATCGACCTGACGCCCGAAGACGCCCAGAGCCCGGCCGAACGGGTCCGCGAGGTGGCGCGCGAGGCGCGCTCCGGGGAGCGCGACATGATCGTCGCCATCGACCCCGGCCACGGCGGGGAAGATCCCGGAGCGATTGGCCCGGGCGGGAGCCACGAAAAGGAAATCACGCTGGCCGTGTCACGCGAGTTGGCCGATCGTATCGATGAAATGCCGGGCATGCGCGCGGTGTTGGTGCGAACCGGTGACTATTACGTCCCGCTGGAAGAGCGCTACGACCGGGCGCGCAAGGCCGAGGCCGACCTGTTCATTTCGATCCACGCCGACGCGTTCAAGGATTTCCGGGTCCGGGGCAGCTCGGTCTACGTGCTCTCGCGCAGCGGCGCCTCGAGCGAGGCGGCGCGCTTTCTGGCACGCAGCGAGAACCGGGCCGACCTGGTCGGCGGAGTGGCGCTCGATCGGGGCGACGACATGCTCAGCTCGGTATTGCTCGATCTCTCGCAAAGCGCGGCCCTGGAGTACAGCAACAGTGCCGCCGAGGAAATCCTGGACAAGATGGGCCAGGTCGGTCGCCGTCACCGCTCGCAGGTCGAGCGCGCCAACTTCGTCGTGCTGCGCTCTCCGGACGTGCCGAGCGTGCTCATCGAGGTGGGCTTCATCAGCAACCCGCAGGACGAGCAGAACCTCAATAACGCCTCTCACCGCAAGCAGGTGGCTTCGGCAATCGCCGACGGCGCGCGTCGCCATTTTCTGCGTACCGCGCCGCAAGGCACCTGGTTTGCCGCCAATCGTTCGGGCGAGCGCCACACCGTCGAGCGCGGCGATACCCTGGGCGTCATCGCCCGGCGCTACCAGGTCAGCGTCAACCGTCTGCGCGAAGCCAATGATCTCAACGGCGACGTGATCCACCCCGGCGCAGTACTGGTGATCCCGGCCGGCAGCTGAGCTTCGCGGTCGTTCGCCACACCAGCTTGAGTTCAGCGAAAGGCGGGCCAAGGGTTTACCATTCGGCACTGCGACCCATTGCCGTTCTCCGACACCCCCATGACCATTCGCCAGCTTCCGGAGCACCTCGTCAACCAGATCGCGGCCGGTGAGGTCGTCGAGCGCCCCGCCTCGGTCGTCAAGGAACTGGTTGAAAACAGTATCGACGCTGGTGCCGGGGCGGTGCGGATCGAAATCGAGCAGGGTGGCATCCGGCGGATTCGTATTTCCGACGATGGTTCCGGTATGCCCGAAGACGAGCTGGCGCTGGCGCTCAGCGCGCATGCCACCAGCAAGATCACCTCGCTCGACGACCTCGAGGGCGTGGCGACCCTGGGCTTTCGCGGCGAGGCACTGCCGTCGATCGCGGCCGTGGCACGGCTGCGGCTGGCGTCGCGCCCGCCGGATACGTCGGCCGGCTCGGAGCTCTCGGCCGAGGGTGGCCGGATCGATCCGGTGCAGCCGGCCGGCATGCCGCCGGGCACGGTGGTGGAGGTCCGCGACCTGTTCTACAACACGCCGGCCAGACGCAAGTTTCTGCGTACCGAGCGCACCGAATACAACCACATCGACGAGGTGGTCCGGCGCATGGCGCTGGCCAACATGGCGGTGAGTTTCGAGCTGGTCAACAACGGCCGGGTGGCGCGGCGGATTCCGAGTGCCGATGATTCGGCCGGGCTGATGCGGCGGGTCGAGGCGGTCTGTGGCAGCGATTTCGTCGACCAGGCGCTCAGGCTCGAGACCGAGCATGCCGGGCTGGCGCTCAGCGGCTGGATTGCGCGCCCGGGATTTTCGCGCAGCCAGGCCGATATGCAGTATTTTTTCGTCAACGGCCGCCTGGTGCGTGACCGGCTGGTGGCGCATGCCGTGCGCCAGGCCTACCGGGATGTCCTGTTCCATGGCCGGCATCCGGCCTTTGTGCTCGATCTTCGCCTCGACCCGCGCGGCGTGGACGTCAATGTTCATCCCCAGAAGACCGAGGTACGCTTTCGCGACAGCCGCCTGGTGCACGATTTCCTGTTCTCGACCATCAACCGGGCTCTGGCCGATACCCGCCCGGGACAGTCGGCGAGCGCGCCGACCCGGGTCGATATCGGTGGCGGGTCGTCCGAGCGCTCCGGGGCGGAGGCATCGTCGGGCGCGCCGGGGCGCCAGTCGGGGCTTGGCCTCGGCGTGGCCGAGAGCCTGTCGCGCTACGGCGAACTGGTGCGTCCGTCGTCGGCGACGACTCCGGGGCGCGATGCGGAAGCCGAAATTCCGCCGTTGGGCTTTGCCGTGGCCCAGATTCACGGTGTGTTCGTGCTCGCCGAAAATGCCCAGGGCCTGGTGATTGTCGACATGCACGCCGCCCACGAGCGCATCGTCTACGAGCAGCTCAAGATCAGCTGGTCGGAGGACCGGATTCGCTCGCAGCGCCTGCTGGTGCCCGAACAGCTGTCGGTTTCGGCCAACGAGGCGCATGCGCTGGAAAGCCACGCCGAGGCGCTCGATCGGCTCGGTTTCGAGCTCGACCTGGCCGGGCCGGAGGCGATCACCATACGCGCCGTGCCGACGCTGCTCGCGCGCAGTGATTGTCCGGGGCTGGTGCGCGACGTGCTCTCCGACCTCGTCGAGCTCGGCGACAGCGGCCGTATCGATCAGCGCCTCGATGAGTTGCTCTCGACCATGGCCTGCCACGGCTCGGTGCGTGCCAATCGGCGCCTGAATGTCGACGAGATGAACGCGCTGCTGCGCGACATGGAGCGCACCGAGCGCAGCGACCAGTGCAACCACGGGCGCCCGACCTGGGTGGAGCTGGACATGAAGTCGCTCGACCGGCTGTTTTTGCGTGGTCAGTGACGGCGAGCCCGCGGCACCCTTGCCGCCGGCCGTGGTGTTGACGGGGCCGACCGCGGCTGGCAAGACCGGCGTGGCGCTGACACTGGCGCGCCGGCTTCCGGTGCGTATCGTGAGCGTCGACTCCGCGCAGGTCTACCGGGGTCTCGACATCGGCTCGGCCAAGCCCGATGCCGCGACGCTCGAGCAGTTTCCGCACGCGCTGATCGATATCCGCGACCCGGAAGAAGCCTATTCGGCCGCCGAGTTTGCTGCCGACTGCGAGCAGGCCATGCGAAGCGCCTGGGACTCGGGGCGCATGCCGCTGCTGGTTGGTGGCACCACGCTGTATTTGCGGGCGCTGCTCTATGGCCTGGACCCGATGCCGCCGGCCGATCCGGCGGTTCGCCGCCGCATTGCCTCGGCAGCAGCGCGCCGCGGCTGGGGTGCACTGCATGCGAAGCTGGCCCGTCTTGACCCGGTAACGGCCGACGCCATTGCCGTCGGCGATACCCAGCGCATCCAGCGTGCGCTCGAGATTCTGGAGCTGACCGGGCAGCCACCGAGTCGGCTGCGGCGCGGCAATCGGATCCCGAGAATCGACTCGCTGCGCCTTGTACTGACGCCGTCCAGCCGCCATGTCTTGCACCAGCGCATCGACCAGCGTCTCGATCAGATGATCGAAAACGGGCTGATCGACGAGGTCGCCGGATTGCGGCAACGGAATCATCTGTCGCTCGACGTTCCCTCGATGCGCAGTGTCGGGTATCGTCAGGTCTGGCAGTACCTTGACGGGAGCATTGATCGGACGCGGATGCGCCTCGATGCGGCGACGGCCACGCGACGATTGGCGAAACGTCAGTTAACCGCATTGAGACAGGTTTCGAATAGTCTCTGGTATGATCCTGACAGGGCGGGTAGCACGGAACGAATTTGTCTGCAAGTGGAAAAGTTCATCAGGCGTTTCAGCCATACGGCCCCGCGCTGAAGGACCTGTTCCGGAATTCGCGACGAACGATTCAACGACCCAATAATAACGATAGACAAGAACAATAGCCAAGGAGAAGCGACATGTCCAAGGGTCAGTCACTGCAGGATCCGTTCCTCAACGCGCTGCGGCGCGAGCGCGTGCCGGTTGCGATCTATCTGGTCAACGGCATCAAGCTGCAGGGCCAGATCGAGTCGTTCGACAATTTCGTGGTGCTGCTGAAAAATTCGGTCAACCAGATGATTTACAAGCACGCCATTTCCACCATCGTGCCGGCGCGCAACGTTCGCGTCGTCGATGAACCCGAGGATTCAGACTCCTGATCGAGCAAGCACCCCCGGTTCAGGCCGCGCAACGTGCGCGGGCGCTACTGGTTCATCCGGTCATCGAAGCCGGCGATGACGCCGATTCGCGCGAAGAGTTCATGCGCCTGGCCGACTCGGCCGGGGTGGAAGTGATCGACGAGATCCGGGCACCGCGCGATCGCCCCGACCCGGGTTATTTCGTAGGCTCGGGCAAAGCCGACGAGATCGCCCGAAGGGTCGGGGAAGAAGATATCGGTCTGGTGCTGTTCAACAGCCGGCTATCACCGGTTCAGGAACGAAACCTGGCGCGCCGGCTCAAGTGCCACGTTCTCGATCGCACGACCCTTATCCTGGATATCTTCGCCCAGCGTGCGCGCTCC
>CAYQJJ010000029.1:3188-17610 GCA_964417745.1 uncultured Wenzhouxiangella sp. | reverse complement strand
GCCGATCGAGTCATCGTGGGTCGAGAAGCCGGCCGTGGCAATGGTCGAGAAGCTGTGGGTGATGGCGTCGAACAGGCTCATGCCGGCCGCCCAGTAGGCCGCCGCGCAGACCAGCGTCAGGCCGATATAGACCAGCCACAGGGCCTTGGCCGTTTCGGCGATGCGCGGGGTCAGACGGCTTTCCTTGACCGGACCGGTGGCCTCGGCGCGGTAGACCTGCATGCCGCCCACGCGCAGCATCGGCAGGATGGCCACGGCCAGGATGATGATGCCCAGGCCGCCCATCCACTGCATCTGCTGGCGGTACCAGCGAATCGAGATCGGCATGTCGCCGATCCCGGAAAACACCGTGGCTCCGGTGGTCGTGATGCCGGAGGTCGATTCGAACACCGCATCGGCCAGGCTGGCTTCGAGACCGAGAACGAAGGGAATCGCCCCGGCCAGGCAGACCGCGGCCCAGCAGGCGACCACCACCAGGAACCCGTCGCTGATGCGCAGGTCGCGGTGGGCATGCCGGACCGGCCAGTACAGCACCAGCCCGACACCGGTGACCACCAGCAGACTGGCGAGAAAGGCCAGCGCGGCGCCATCGTCGTTGATCAGCGCGAACGCCAGGGGCGGCAAAAAGCCCAGGCTGATGAAGATCAGCAGTACGCCGACGATGCGCTGGACCGGCGCATAGGCCGCAGCGCGCATTACAGGAACACCGCGTCGACCGAAAACAGCCGCTCGACCCGGCTGATCTGCTTCTGGTCGGCGACAAACAGCACCACGTGGTCGTCGGTCTGAATCATGACGTCGTGGTGGGCGATGATGACTTCCTCGCCGCGCACGATGCCGCCGATACTGGTCCCCGGGGGCAGGTCGATTTCGTCGATGCGCTTGCCGACCACCCGCGACTGTCCGGGCGTGCCGTGGGCGACGGCCTCGATCGCCTCGGCCGCGCCGCGCCGCAGCGAGTGCACGCGTACCATGTGGCCCCGGCGAATATGCGTCAGCAGCGCACCGATAGTGACCTGCTGCGGGCTGACGGCGACGTCGATCCGGTCGGCTTCGACCAGGTCGACGTAGGCCGGCCGGTTGATCAGCGCAATGACCTTGTCGGCACCCATGCGCCGGGCCAGCATCGAGGACAGGATGTTGGCTTCATCGTCGTCGGTCAGCGCGCAGTAAACATCGATCTCGTCGATACCCTCTTCGTGCAGCAGGTCTTCATCGGCGCAGTCGCCGACCAGCACGATGGTGGTATCGAGGTCCTCGGCGATGATCTCGGCACGGCCGGCATCGCGCTCGATGATCTTGACGTGGTGGCTGCGCTCGAGGCGGCGCGCGAGATTGGCGCCAATGTTGCCCCCGCCTGCCAGCAGGATGCGGTGGGCCGGCCCGCTCATGCGCCTGAGCTCGCGCATGACCACCGGAATATCGCGCGTGGCGGCCAGGAAGAACACCATATCGTCGACCTCGATGACGGTATCGCCCTCGGGGATGATGGCCTCTTCGTTGCGAAAGATCGCCGCTACGCGGGCGTCCACGCCCGCCGGAAGCTTGTCCTTGAGCGAGCGCAGTTCCCGCCCGACCAGCGGGCCGTCGTGGAAGGCGCGGGTCGCGACCAGCTGGGCGCGCCCCTCGGCAAAATCGAGCACCTGCAGCGCGCCGGGGTATTCGATCAGCCGCTGGATGTGGTCGGTCACGAGTTTTTCGGGGCTGATCAGGACATCGATCGGCGTGTGCTCTCGCTTGAACAGCTCGGGGTGGGCCAGGTAATCGGCGGCGCGCACCCGCGCGACCTTGGTCGGGGTATTGAACAGCGAGTAGGCCACCTGACAGGCGACCATGTTGGTCTCGTCGGAATTGGTCAGCGCGATCAACAGCTCGGCATCCTCGATGCCGGCGCGAATGAGCGTGCGCGGGTGGGCGGCATGGCCGAGCACGGTGCGGATATCGAGCTTTTCCTGCAGCTCGCGCAGCCGTTCCGGGTCGGTATCGACCACGGTGATGTCGTTTTCCTCGCGCGACAGGCTGCGCGCCATGCCGGTTCCGACCTGCCCGGCTCCGAGAATGATGATCTGCATCGGCTTTGATTTCCCCTGCTTTCGGGGCGTCAGACCTGTTTGGGGTCGATGCCCAGTTGGCGGAGCTTGCGATAAAGGTGGGTGCGCTCCATTTCCACCGCGTCGGCCAGCTTGCCGACGCTGCCTTCGACCGCGCGCAGCCGATGGGTCAGGTACTGGCGCTCGAACTCCTCGCGCGCCTCGCGCAGCGGCATCTGGAACAAACCCGACGACACCTCGCCGGCCGCCGGCGCGGCGATGTCGCTGCTGGCCAGCGCCTCTTCGACCTCGGCCACGCTGACCTCGTCATCGCCGCCGAGAATCAGCAGGCGCTGGACCAGGTTCCTGAGCTCGCGCAGGTTGCCCGGCCACTGATGCTGGCGCAGCCGGTTCTGCGCTCCGACCGAAAAGTGCCGGTAGGGCACGCCGTCGCGGCTGGGGTAGAACTCGGAGTAAAAGCGCACCAGGTCGGGTATGTCTTCCTGGCGCTCGCGCA
Source organism: uncultured Wenzhouxiangella sp. (assembly GCA_964417745.1). Lineage (GTDB taxonomy): Bacteria > Pseudomonadota > Gammaproteobacteria > Xanthomonadales > Wenzhouxiangellaceae > Wenzhouxiangella. Next base: position 15,063 of record CAYQJJ010000029.1, on the reverse strand, counting down.
GCGGCGGAATCTCCACCGGCACCACGCTGAGCTGGTAGTACAGCGCCTCGTCGAAGTCACCGGCCGAGACCAGTGGCTCCAGCCCGCGGCTGGTGCCGGCGAGCAAGCGGATGTCGAAGCGCTCTCCGGCCGCCGGGTCAGGCCCGGACCGGCCGGCCTCGAGAATGCGCAGCAGCACCGCCTGGGCATCGGCATCGAGGCAGGCAACGTCTTCGAAAAACAGCACGCCGCCCTCGGCCTCGGCGAGCAACCCGTTCGCATCGGCCTCACCCAGCAACAGGCGCGACCAGCCCTCATCCGGCGTGCGCGTCGGCGCGGACAGGAAGGGCCCTTCGGCGCGGCGCGAGTGGGCGTGGATCCAGCGCGCGGCATCACCCTTGCCGACCCCGGCCTCACCCCGAATGAGTACCGGGGTGTCGTGAGCCGCGACGCGTTCGAGCCGGCGCTTGAGCTGCTGGACGGCCGGCGAACGTCCCATCGGCTCCATGATCGCCGGGGCCTTCCCCCGCAGGCCGGGCTGTTCGCGCTTGAGCCGCCCGGCTTCGAGGGCATGATTGACGGTAACCAGCAGCTTGGCCATCGACAGCGGCTTTTCGATGAAATCGCTGGCACCGAGCCGGGTCGCCTGAACCGCGGTTTCGACCGAGCCGTGGCCGGAGATCATGACCACCGGGCACTCGAGCGTGCCCGCTTCGCTCCACTCGCGCAGCAGGCTGATGCCGTCGGTATCGGGCATCCAGACATCGAGCAGGATGAGATCGGGCTGATGCTGGCCGCGCATTTCGCGCGCCGCGACGGCGTCGGCCGCGATCAGGATTTCATGCCCCTCGTCGGCGAGGATGTCGCGGATCAGTTCGCGGATATCGGGCTCGTCGTCGACGATGAGGATGCGGGCGGCGCTCATGGACCTATTCTAACGAGATTGGCTCCATCGACGGCAGCCAGATGACCACCTGCGCACCGCCGTCGGGGGCGTTGTCGACATCGATCTCGCCGCCGTGTTCTTCGACGATGCGCCGCACGATGGCCAGGCCCAGACCCGTGCCGCGCTGCTTGGTGGTCACGTAGGGCTCGAAGATGCGCGCCAGCACCGCCGCCGAAAACCCCGGGCCATTGTCGGTCACGGCCAGCTCGATGCCGGCCTGATCCGCCCGTTGACGCGCGCGCAGCGCCAGCTGAAGTTCAGGCTGACCCTCGGGGTGAGCCTCCTGGGCGTTGCGCACCAGGTTGAGCAACACCTGGCGCAGACGCCCGGGATCGGCGCGCAGCACCGGCAGGCCGGGCTCGGCCGTCACGGAAAAAGAGACCGGCATGTCGCCGCTGGTATACAGGTCGATGACTTCGTCGATGAGTTCGCTCAGAACGACGGGCTCGCGCTTTAGCGGGCTGGGACGCGCGTAGTCGCCGAACGCATCGACCAGGCGTTTGAGCGCGTCGACCTGGGCGCGAATGGTGCCGGTGGCCTTGTCGAGCAGCTCGCGCTGCTCGCTGTCGAGAACCGGCGTGAGCTTGTAGTGCAGGCGCTCGGCAGCGAGCTGGATCGGTGTGAGCGGGTTCTTGACCTCGTGGGCCAGGCGGCGCGCGACCTCGGCCCAGGCCGCCTCGCGCTGGGCCTGGTCGAGAATGGTGACATCGTCGAACACCAGCACCTGACCGCCGGTCTCGGGGGGCAGGTCGGAGCCGCGACAGACCAGCACCAGGGGCTGGTCGGCCCCGCCGAGCTTGATTTCGCGCCGCCACTCCCCGCGCGTTCGACCGCGCGCCGCCTCCAGCAGGTCGATCAGCGGGGCCAGGTCCGGGCGGCGATCGCGAAGTTCGGTCAGCGAGCGGCCGTGGTCATTGTCGGCGTCGAGTTCGAGAATGCGCACCGCCGAGTCATTCGATGCGCTCAGTCGAGCGTCCCGATCAAAGGCCAGCACACCGGCCGACAGGCGCCCGAGCACGATCTCGAGATAGCGGCGCTGGGCCTCGAGCTGCTGGCGGCTGCTGGCCAACTCGCGGGTCATTACATTGAACGAGCGCACCAGAAAGCCGAGCTCGTCACGGCTGGTGACCGGCAGCTGCTCGGGAAAGCGCCCGGCGGCAATCGCCTCGGTGCCCTCGGCAAGATCGCGGATCGGCGCCGACAGGCGACGCGCGGCGTTGAAGGCCAGCAGCATGGCCAGCAGGGCAGTCAGAATCAGCACCAGGGTCAGGATCAGCACCAGGCTCTGCTGCAGCCGCTCGCGCAGGAAGGCCACGGTCTGGTAGCGGTGATAAGCCTGCTCGATACCGCCGGCCAGCTCGCTGAACTCGTCGGGCAGGGGGTAGATGGCCTGCAGCACGCGCGGCGAACCTTCGAGCGGGCGGGCCGACAGGCGCCTCAGGGCGCGCACCTGCAGACCATCGTCGACCGGCTCGGCGGCGGCGTATTCACCGCGCTCGAGTGCCTGGACCAGGGCGAAACTGCTGGGGCGATCGGCGACCAGCTCGCCGGGGTCGATATTGACCGACAGCTCGGCCTGGCCGGACGAGTCGAGCACCGCCAGCTCGGTCGGCCCGGCCGAGCTGACCTGGCGCACCAGTTGGCGAAACAGCGCGTCTCGATCGTCGAACGCGAGCTCGCGCGAGAGCCGGGTGACCTGGTTGCCGGCCTCGCGGGTACGCAGGTCGATGAACAGCTGGCCGAGCTCGATCGAATCGGCCAGCGCGCGCTCGGGCTGGACGTCGAGCCAGCCCTCGATGGTCTCGGACAGGAACTGGATGGCGAACAGGTAAAGAATGACCACCGGCGGCAGCGCCAGGGCGATGAACACCGCCACCAGCCGGGCGGTCAGGCGGGCGCCGGTCTCGTTGCGGCGCAGTCGCTGGATCAGGCGCGCCAGCCGCCCGACGATCACCCCGGCCAGCACCACCAGGGCAATCGCGGTGCTCCGAAACACCCACCGCGCCATGCGGCCGAGCTGGGTGGTTTCCTGCTCGACGCTCGAGACCAGGTAGAGCGCGCCGAGCAGCACCAGCAGGGCCGCCACCAGCGGCACCGCCCGAAGCAGACGACGCCAGGGCGAGCTACGCATCCCCGGAACCGGCGTCCTGCGGCTCGATGATCCAGGTCGTCCAGCCGCTGTTGCCGCGCCACTGCGGGTCGAACCAGGCCGGCAGGCGCATCGGCGAGGGCAGTCCGGAACGATCCAGATCAACCCGCGCCTGGACCTGCCACCGGCGCGTCTCGCGCGCGTCCTCATCGAGCCCCAGCGGCCAGCGCCCGGGCTCGGCCAGCGCGTCGGTGAGCATCGACAGGCGCGGGAAGTTCTCCAGCGCTTCGTCGCCGGGCCGGGTCAATTGAAAGTTGCGCACCATGGGCAGGTAGCGCACGGTAAAGCGATAGCGGCGGGTCTCGTCGACGCTGGCGAACAGGCCATGGTGGCGGCTGACCCGGACCATCAGGGTCAGTGGCACCTCGACGCCATTTTCGAGCGCCTCGATGACCCTGGGCGGCGGATTCCAGTCAATACCGGTTTGCAACCAGCCCTGCCCGCCGCGCCAGTCGAGTGCCGGGTCGACCAGTTCGAGGCTGCCGTCGCCGGCCGTATCAACCTGGCAGGCGCTCAACAACGCAATGATAAAAACCGTCCAGATCGGTCTCGCCAGGCAGGATCTGGCGGCCGGGCCGCTCCGGGCCGCCGGTGGGCTCGCAAAGTCGCGCTTGGTCATGACGCTCCATGAATTGGGCCATCTGCCGGTGGTTCTCGGCCGCGAGTACCGAACAGGTTGCATAGACTAGGATACCGCCGGGCGCCAGCAGCGGCCACAGCGCCTCGAGCAGGGCGCGCTGGGTGGCGGCCAGGGCCGCGATATCGTCGGCCTGGCGCAGCCAGCGGATGTCGGGGTGGCGCCGGATCACGCCGGTCGCCGAACACGGCGCGTCGATCAGGATTCGGTCGAAGGCCCGGCCGTCCCACCAGGCCTCGGGCCGGGTTGCGTCGCCGACCCGGGTGTTGGCCTCGAGGCCGAGCCGGGCGAGGTTGTCGGCCACGCCGCCGATGCGATCGGCGTCGATATCCAGCGCCGTGAGATCGACCGCGGCGCGCTCGAGAATATGCGCGGCCTTGCCGCCGGGCGCGGCGCAGGCGTCGAGCACGCGCAGCCCGTCGTTCAGGCGCAGGTAGTCCGCGGTGCGCTGGGCCGCGCCATCCTGCACCGACAAGCCACCCTCGGCGAATCCGGGCAGATCGCTGATCGACGCCCGCCGTGCCAGCACCAGGGCATCGGGGCAATCCGGCAGGGCCCGGGCGCCGATCCCCTGCCCCTCGAGCGCCTCGCGGGCCTGATCCAGGTCCCAGTAACGGCGGTTGACGCGTAGCGTCAGCGGCGGGGGCTGGTTGCCGGCCTCGAGAATGGCCTGCCATTCCTCGGGCCAGTCCCGGCGAAGCGCCTCGATCAGCCAGCCCGGGTAACCGTAGCGGCGCACCGGGTCGTCGTTGTCCAGCGCGGCCTCGAGTTCGGACTGGCGGCGGCGATAGCCGCGCAGGACGGCGTTGACCATACCGCTCAGCCGCGCCAGCCCACCGGCGCGGGCGGCCTCGACGGCGGCGTGGACGACGGCGTGATCGGGCTCGCGAGCGTCGCGAAGCTCGGTCAGGCCGACGGCGAGCAGGAACCAGACCAGCCGGTCGCGCCGGGCCGGACGGCGTTCGACCAGCGTGCCCAGCAGGTCACCGAGCCGCGGCCAGTCGCGCAATACCCCGTGCGCCAGGCGGCGGGCCAGAGCACGATCACGGCCACTGGCCAGATCGACCAGGCCGATGCCGAGCGCCTCATCGAGGGCACGGCCCTGGTCGAGCACGCGCTGCAGTGCGCGCGCGGCCACCAGGCGCGGTTCAGCGCCAGTCGGGGTGGGCATTGAGCCAGTCGCTTGCCGCCTGCGGCTTGCGGCCGGGCGCTTGTAAAACCAGGATTTCCAGCGCGCCCTGCCCGCAGCCGACCAGGATCCGCCCGGCGAGCTGCGGGTCGCGAATCAGCCGCCCGGGTTCGCCCGCAAGCTCGGGAATAGCGCGCGCGCGGTGAACGCGGCAGGGCTGGCCTTCGATGTCCGCAAAAGCCACCGGCCAGGGGTTATAGGCGCGCACCTGGCGATCGAGCGCTTCGGCCGGCCCGGCCCAGTCGAGCTCGGCATCGCGCTTGTCGATCAGCGGTGCGTGGGTGGCCAGTGCCGGATCCTGGCCCCGCGGCTCGGGCAGACGCCCGGCGAGCAGCCCTTCGATGCCTTCGAGCAGCAGCTTCGCGGCCAGGGGAGCGAGCCGGTCGTGCAGCTCGCCCGCGGTTTCGGTGGCGCCGATGGCGGTCGCCGAATGCAGCAGAACCGGGCCGGTATCCAGCCCGCTATCCATCTGCATCAGCGAGATGCCGGTCTCGCGATCGCCGGCCAGGATGGCCTGATTGATGGGACTGGCACCGCGCCAGCGCGGCAGCAGCGAGGCATGCAGGTTCCAGCAGCCATGCTCGGGCCAGTCGAGCACCGCGCGCGGCAGCAGCAGGCCGTAGGCGGCGGTCACCAGCAGCTTCGGCGCCAGCGGGCGCAGCGGCTCGAGGGCAGCCGGGTCGCGCAGCGAGGCGGGCTGGTGGACCGGGATACCGGCGTCGAGCGCGCACTCCTTGACCGGGCTGGCCCGGACTTTGCGCCCGCGCCCGGCGCCGCGATCGGGCTGGGTCAGCACCGCCAGCGGCCGGTAGGGGCTGTCGATCAGGGCCTGAAGGGCCGGCACGGCGAACGCCGGCGTACCGGCGAACACCAGGGGCAGCGCGCTCACGCCGGGGCTTGGGTCTGGCGGCGCTGCTTGCGCAGGCGCTTTTCGATCATGCGGCGCTTGAGCGGCGAGAGGTGATCGAAGAACATCCGCCCGTCGAGATGGTCGAGTTCGTGCTGGATGCACACCGCCAGCAAGCCGTCGGCCTCGAGCTCGAAAGGCTCGCCATCGCGATCGGTGGCGCGCACCTGAATCTGTTCGGCCCGCTCGACTTCGCCGATCACACCCGGGGCCGAAAGACAGCCTTCTTCCCCGGTCTGCCGGCCACTTCGCTCGACGATCTCGGGGTTGACGAATACCCTGGGCGCGTTGCGCTCCTCGCTGACGTCGAGCACGAACAGCCGGACCTCCTCGGCGACCTGGGTGGCGGCCAGACCGATGCCGTTGGCCTCGTACATGGTCTCGAGCATGTCATCGGCGAGCTGGCGCTCGCGCTCGGTGACTTCAGCGACCGGCCGGGCCACCTGGCGCAGGCGGGTATCGGGATATTCCAGGATGCGGAGTTTGGACATGAGTTGAAAAGAATCGCTTAAACGTGCGTTTTACAATGAGAATGTTTATGATAGCCTCTCTACAGAGCCGGATGGCAAGCTGGAGGGAAAACTCCGTGAAACGCATACTCTCGATCGCGGCCCTGCTGGGGCTGATTCTTAGTGTACAGGCCCAGGCGGTCGAACTGCGCGAAGACCACCCACGCGAATACATCGTGCAGCAGGGTGACACGCTGTGGGAAATCGCCGGACGGTTCCTCGAGCGCCCCTGGCAATGGCCGGCCATCTGGCAGGCCAACCCGGAAATCGATGACCCGCACCTGATTTTCCCCGGTGACCGGATTTCGCTGGAGTTCGTCGGTGGCGAGCCCCGGCTGGCGGTCGAGCGCGACGCCGAGCCGGTCGAAGACGGCGTGCGCCGGCTCTCGCCCGGAGTTCGCCGCGAATCGGTCGACGGGCCGATCCATACCATCCCGTACGACGCCATCGAGCCCTTCCTGCGTCATCCGCGCATCGTCGAGGCCGGCACGCTCGACGACCTGCCCTACATCATCGCGAACTTCGAGCAGCGTGTTTTCGCCGGCCCGGGCGATCGAACCTACGTGCGCGGCATGGAAGATGCCCGTGTCGGCGACGAAGTGGTGATCGCGCGCATGGCCTACGAGTTCGAAGACCGCAGCGCCCAATCCGAGCGCGACCTCGAAGTGCGCCAGAACCGGCTGCGGGTCGGCAAGGGCCGCGTGCCGAGCTACGAGCGCCCGGCCGGTCGCGTCTGGCAGGCAACCCTTGGGCGCATGGAGCGCTTCGATTACCCGATCCTTGGCTACGAAATGTGGGAGACGGCTCGCGCGCGGGTCATCCAGGTCGGCGATCCGACCATCCTCGAGCTGACCGAAGGGCGGCGCGAGGTCATGGAAGGTGATGTCATTCTGCCGATCGACGATCGGGTCCAGGACGTGCACTTCCATCCCCGGGCCATGGACGAAATTCCTGACGGAGGCCGCGTGCTCACCGTCAGCCAGGCCTACTATGGTGTCGGCCATTATCAGATCGTCGCCATCTCGCTGGGCACCGACCACGGCATCGAGCCCGGTCACACGTTCTCGACCTTCCGCCCCGGCGAGACGATCCGCGACAACCAGCGCTACCCGCTGATGAGCCGCGCGGCCTTCGACGAACCCGATCGCCGCTTCGTCGAGCTGCCGGACGAATACACCGCCGAGATCATGGTGTTCCGGCCCTTCGACCGGATCAGCTACGCGATCGTGCTCGACGGCACCAACGTGGTGCGCTCCGACGACCTGCTGCGCCACCCGGACGACCGGCTCTGACCGGACGCGGGAGTGGCCGAGTCCGAGGGCGCATGGCTGGCCCTGGTGCTGGCCTCGGGCATCGGCCCGAGACGAATCGCGCGGATGAACGAGCGGTTCGGCAGCGCCGCCAACTGGCCGGCGCATGCCGACTCCGAGCTGGCCGAGTGCGGGCTCAATGCCGCCAACATCCGAGCCCTGCGCCGACCCGATGAGCACGCCCTGGCTGCCTGCCGGGACTGGCTGAGCGCCGACCACCACCATCTCGTCACCCTCGACGACGAAGACTTCCCGCCGCTGCTCAAACGAATCGAGGACCCGCCGCCGGCGTTGTTCGTGGTCGGCGATCGCGACTGTCTGCTGCGACCCCAGGTCGCCATCGTCGGCAGCCGCAGCGCCACTCCTGGCGGCATCGATCACGCGAGAACCTTTTCCGATCGGCTCGCCCGAGCCGGGTTCGTGATCACCAGCGGGCTGGCCGCCGGGGTTGACGCCACCGCGCACCAGGGCTGCCTGGCCGCCGGGGGCCGAACCATTGCCGTGATCGGCACCGGGCCCGACCAGGTCTACCCAGCCCGCCACAAGAAGCTCGCCCACGAAATCATGAACGCCGGGGCGCTGGTCAGCATGTTCCCGCCCGGAACCGGGGTCCGGGCCGGCAACTTTCCGGCCCGCAACCGGCTGATCAGCGGCATGAGCCTGGGTACGCTGGTGGTCGAGGCCGGGCTGCGCAGTGGCTCGCTGATCACCGCGCGCCTGGCCGGCGAGCAGGGCCGCGAGGTATTCGCCATCCCCGGCTCGGTCCAAAACCCGCTGGCCCGGGGCTGCCACCAGCTGATCCGCCAGGGCGCGCGACTGGTGGAATCGGCCGATGAGATCGTCGAGGAACTGGCCCCGATGGCGGCCGAACTCGGCGATCTCCTGCGCGAGTTGCTGGCCGCCAGCGACGAGCCCGGGCTTGACAATACCGGTCCGGCCCCCAATGTCCCACTCGAACCGGAATACGAACACCTGCTCGAAGCGGTCGGCTTCGAGCCCACCGCGGTGGACCGGATCATCGAACGCTCGGAGTTGACGACCGCTGAAGTATCCTCCATGCTGCTTATGCTGGAGCTGGATGGCAGGGTCGTCGCCCATCCCGGCGGTCGCTACAGCCGCACCGCCTGACTGCTTGACCCACCCTCTCTCTCAAGGACCGGAGTTCATGAAGGAAAACGTGCTCGACCTGTTGATGTATCTGTTCGAGAATTACATTTACGAAGAGCCCGAAACCACGCCTGACCGTGATTCGCTGACCGAGAGCCTCGAGGAGGCCGGATTTTCGGCCGGTGAGATCGAGCGTGCCTTTTCCTGGCTGGATGGCCTGGCCGAGCAACGCGGCCTGCCGGAGCTCGGCGGCCACGCCTCCAACCCGATCCGCCTGTTCAACGAGGAAGAGGCCCGGCGCCTGGACGTCAACGCGCGCGGCTTCCTCCTGTATCTTGAAAATGCCGGCGTTCTCGACCCGGCCCGGCGCGAGCAGGTGCTCGACCGGCTCGCCGCGCTCGATGCCGAGGAAATCGACATCGAGGACGTCAAGTGGGTCATCCTGATGGTGCTGTTCAACCAGCCCGGTCAGGAAGCCAATTACGCCTGGATGGAAGACCTCATGTTTGATGAGGAAGGCGACTTCCGGCACTAGGGACACGGGACCACCAAGGGAGCCCACCAGTCAGACCATGGCCAAGAATCTGCTGATCGTCGAATCGCCCGCCAAGGCGAGCACCATCAACAAGTACCTGGGCAAGGACTTCGAGGTGCTGGCTTCCTATGGCCACGTCCGCGACCTGGTGCCCAAGGAGGGCGCGGTCGACCCCGAAAACGGTTTTGCCATGCGCTACGACATCATCGAGCGCAACAAGAAGCACGTCGACCGGATCATCTCGGCCGCGCGCAAGGCCGACAACGTCTTTCTGGCCACTGACCTCGACCGCGAGGGGGAAGCGATCTCCTGGCATATCGCCGAGATTCTCAAGGAACGCGGCATCGACGAGGCCACGCCGATCAAGCGCGTGGTGTTCTCCGAAATCACCAAGCGGGCCATCGACAAGGCGATGTCCGAGCCGCGCGACCTGGCCGGCTCGCTGGTCGACGCCCAGCAGGCGCGCCGGGCGCTGGACTACCTGGTCGGCTTCAATCTCTCGCCGCTGCTATGGAAAAAGGTCCGGCGCGGGCTCTCGGCCGGGCGGGTTCAGTCGCCCGCGCTACGCATGATCGTCGAGCGCGAGGAAGAAATCGAGAAGTTCGAGCCGCGCGAGTACTGGACCATCGAGGCCGACCTGGGCCCCGACAGCGAAGACGGCTTCAGCGCCAACCTGGTCAAGCTCGACGGCAACAAGCTCGAGCAGTTCGACATCACCACGGGCGAAAAGGCCGAGGAGGTGCGCGAGCACGTCGAACAGGCCGCCGAGGGCCGGTTTCAGGTCGCGCGCATCAACAAGCGCCAGCGCCGTCGCCGGCCGCAGCCACCGTTCATTACCTCGACCCTGCAGCAGGATGCCGCGCGCCGGTTGCGCTTTACCACCCAGCGCACCATGCGCATCGCCCAGCAACTCTACGAAGGCGTCGACATCGGCAGCGGCAGCCAGGGCCTGATCACCTACATGCGAACCGATTCGGTCGCGCTGGCCCAGGATGCTCTCAACGAGATCCGCCAGGTCATCGGCAAGGAATACGGCGCCGGCGTGGTTCCGGAAAAGCCGAACTTCTACCAGTCGAAATCGAAAAACGCCCAGGAGGCGCACGAGGCGGTCCGCCCGACCTCGGCCGAGCTGACACCGATCAAGCTCAAGCGCTACCTGTCCGAGGACCAGTACCGGCTCTACCAGCTGATCTGGAACCGCGCCGTGGCCAGCCAGATGATCCCGGCGGTCTATGACACCGTCAGCGCCGAGTTCGACGTCGGCAAGACCACCTTCCGCGCCTCCGGCTCGACCCTGATCGAACCGGGCTTCCTCAAGGTCTACCAGGATACCCAGGCCGAAAAGGACAACCGCCTCCCCGAGCTCAACGAGGGCGATGCCCTCGACCTGCGTGCCGTGCGCCCCGAACAGCACTTCACCGACCCGCCACCGCGCTACTCCGAGGCCAGCCTGGTCAAGGCGCTCGAGGAGTACGGCATTGGTCGACCCTCGACCTACGCCTCGATCATCCAGACCCTCCAGAGCCGCGAATACGTCGAGCTGGAAAACCGCCGCTTCACGCCGACGGCCACCGGAAGGGTGGTTGCCAATTTCCTGTCCAACCATTTCGAGCGCTACGTCGACTACGACTTTACCGCCCGTCTCGAAGACGAGCTCGATGCCATTTCGCGCGGCGAGCAGGACTGGGTTCCCCTGCTTCGCGACTTCTGGCAGCCGTTCATCGACCGGGTCAAGGAAAAGGACGAGTCGGTCAGCCGGCAGGAGGCCCAGCAGGCCCGCGAGCTCGGCACCGATCCCAAGACCGGCAAGCCGGTCATCGTGCGGCTCGGCCGCTACGGACCGTTCGCCCAGATCGGCCAGGCCGAGGACGAGGAAAAGCCCCAGTTCGCCGGCCTGCGGCCAGGCCAGAAAATGGAAACCATCGAGCTCGACGAAGCGCTCGAACTTTTCAAGCTGCCGCGTCATCTCGGCGAGACCCCCGAGGGCGAGCCGGTGCAGGCCAATATCGGCCGCTTCGGGCCCTACGTGCGCTATGGCGAGCGCAACTTCGTCTCGCTCAAGGAGCACGATCCGCACGAGATCAACCTCGACCAGGCGCTCGAACTGGTCGCGGCGCACAAGCAGATGCTCAAGGACCGCATCATCAAGACCTTCGAGGCCGAAGGCATCGAAATTCTCAAGGGTCGCTACGGCCCGTTCGTGACCGACGGCAAACGCAACGCCAGTGTCCCGAAGGATGCCGAACCGGCCGACCTCGACCTCGAAACCTGCCAGAAAATGCTCGCCGAAGCCCCGCCCAAGGGCCGGCGCGGCAAGTTCGGCAAGAAAAAGGCCGGCGCCAAGAAAGCGGCTGGCAAGAAAGCAGCGGGCAAGAAAAAATCTGCCAAAAAGAAGGCGTCCAAGAAAAAAGCGTCGAAGAAAAAAACCGGCAAGAAAAAAGCCAGCAAGAAAAAAGCCGCCAGCAAAAAAGCCACCAGTAAAGCCGAGCCCTGACGCCAAAAGGTTTTTACCTTTTACCTTTCCCCCTTGCCCCCCGACCCCACCCTCATCGCCCGGGCCGTGGCCGACCTCGAAGCAGGCCGGGTCATCGCCTACCCGACCGAGGC
>CAYQJJ010000029.1:0-3088 GCA_964417745.1 uncultured Wenzhouxiangella sp. | reverse complement strand
CCCGGGCCGTGGCCGACCTCGAAGCAGGCCGGGTCATCGCCTACCCGACCGAGGCGGTGTTCGGGCTTGGCTGCCGGGCCGATGACCGGAGCGCGACCGAACGTATCTGCGCACTCAAGGAGCGGCCACTCGACCAGGGCGTGATCGTGCTGATCGACAGCCTCGAGCAGCTCGACGGCTGGATCGCGCCGCTCGAGGCCAGCGACCGGGCGCGGCTCGCACAGACCTGGCCGGGGCCGGTGACCTGGCTGCTGCCGGCAAGCGAGGGCTGCCCGGTCTGGCTCAGGGGCCGGCATTCGAGCCTGGCGGTTCGCCAGTCGGCCCACCCACTGTGCCGGGCGCTGTGCCAGGGGCTGGGGCACCCCGTCGTTTCCACCTCGGCCAACCGCGCCGGCCAGCCGCCGGCGCGCTCGGCCGACGAAGTCCGCTCCGTGTTCGGTGACCAGGTCGATCGGGTCATCGACGCCCCATTGGGTGAGGCCAGCGCGCCGTCGACCATCCGTGACCTGAGGACCAACCGCCAGCTGCGATAATGGCGCCTGACCTTTTCGCAGCCCAGATTCATGCCCCGGACCACCGAAGCCACCATCGAACCCGTCGCCGACTACCTCACCGACCTGCAGGATCGCCTGTGCACGGCCTTCGAGGCCTGTGACGGCCAGGCGCGCTTTCACGAGGACCGCTGGGACCGCCCCGAGGGCGGCGGCGGCCGGACCCGCGTGATCGAAAACGGCGCGGTATTCGAAAAGGGCGGGGTCAACTTCTCGCACGTCCACGGCGACTCCCTGCCCGCCGCGGCCAGCGCCCGGCGTCCCGAGCTGGCCGGGCGCGGGTTCCAGGCGCTGGGCGTTTCGGTGGTCATGCACGCGGTCAACCCCTTTGTTCCGACCAGCCACGCCAACGTGCGCTTCTTCATCGCCGAAAAGCAAGGCGCCGAGCCGGTCTGGTGGTTCGGTGGCGGATTCGACCTGACCCCCTGCTACGCCTTCGACGAAGACTGCCGGCACTGGCACCGCACCGCGCGCGATCTGTGCCAGCCCTTCGGCGAGACGGTGTACGCCGAGCACAAGCACTGGTGCGACGAATACTTCCATCTCAAACATCGCGGAGAAAATCGCGGCATCGGCGGGCTGTTCTTCGACGATCTCAACGACTGGGACTTCGAGACCTGCCTGGCCTACCTGAAAGCCGTCGGCGACGGCTACCAGGACGCCTACCTGCCGATCGTCGAAAAACGCAGGCACACCGACTACGGACAGCGCGAAATCGACTTTCAGCGCTACCGGCGCGGCCGCTACGTGGAATTCAACCTGGTCTACGACCGCGGCACCCTGTTCGGCCTGCAGTCGGGGGGCCGGACCGAATCGATCCTGATGTCCCTGCCGGCCGTGGCCCACTGGCGCTACGACTACCAGCCCGAACCCGACACTCCCGAAGCCGTCCTCACCGACTACCTCCAACCACGCGACTGGATCGGGTCCTAGCGGGCTGCGTAGAAACCCCGCTCTCGCGAAGGCGCCAAGACGCGAAGACAATGAATTGAGTCTTTTTCTCTGCGCCTCTGCGGGAGATGCTTTCTAACTCGGTGCCCCGATCAAAAGCGATGATCCCGCTGAGGCGCTGAGGGAAACAATTCATTTATTTTTTCTTGGCGCCTTTGCGCCTTGGCGAGAGATCTTCCGGTCGCTGGCACCGCGAACCGAAGATCCCGTACTCTTGCCAGGCCAGAAAAACCAGGCCCCGAGTCCGGGGCCTGTTGCGCACTCATCTACTTTGCCAAAGCTACTCAGTCGCAGACCAGCTGACTCCAGAAAGGATCTTTAACATCCAGCTCCGGATGATGCTCAATAACGTCGGCCAGGCTGCGCCCATCAACCAATTCTGTCTCGCAGGGATTGTATCCATGATTAAGCAGCAGGCGCGCCATCGATTGGTCACGAAAACTGATCGCCTGGACCATCGCATCGGAACTGGGAATTTCATCGAAGTAGACGTTGGGATCGGCACCGTGTTCAAGCAGCTGCGTCATGCGATCCAGGCGTGAACAGAACGCGGCGCCCACCAAGGGCGGCAAGGACTTCCCATTTCCGTCGACCGGAACACCTTGGGCGATTAATGCATCGACACGCTCAGCGTCATTCTGACGAGCGGCCTCGGCAAGCAGCTCGGTGGCAATATCAGACTCAGGTCCGTGTTTTGTCAATACGCGCTCGATTTCCTCATCGGCGCCACCTGCGATCATCGCCGCAGTGCGAGAAGTTTCAAGTGCCTGGTCGAATTCATCCTCCGATAAATGCCCGGCCTCCTCCCAGTCAATGCGGGCCAGGTCAATAGCCCGCTCGCAGAGGCTCGCCGTGCGCTCACCCAATTCGTACTTTTCAGGCTCAGCAGTCGCGTGTAGCCAAACGGCGCCAAGAACTGGCACAAAGAGCAAAATATTGAATTTTCCTGGAAATCTGTACATTACATCCTCTTTCAATCAGGACCTACGAAATGGGCGATTTCTATTCCTCAGTAGAAGCAAGGCTCTCGCCACTCAAATAGGCATCTTTGCCTCCTTCGTAGGCCAATCGATGAAAAAGCAGGGCTGATCTGAAGCCAGGCCCGGCATTCCGGACCTGGCCTGTCGCCAAACCGCTCCGTGGCGAATTTCTTCAGCTTAGTTGCAGACCAGCTGACTCCAGAAGGGATCCGTGCGCTCTAGTCCCGTGCGGCGATCAATCACTTCTGCCAGGTTACGACCATCAGCCAGCTTCGTTTGGCACGGATCGTAACCATGATCAAGTAGTAGACGTGCCATGGGTTGGTCAAGAAATGTGATTGCCTGAACCATTGCCTCTGCCGAGTTATGCGCTGGGTAATAGACATTGGGGTCAGCGCCGTATTCAAGAAGCTGCGCCATGCGCTCGTGGTTACGGCAGCTTGCTGCAGCAAGCAAGGGCGGCAATGAGTTCCCATTGCCATCGACCGGCACTCCAGCCTCAATCAGCATCTCGACGCGATTGGCATCGTCAAAAGCCGCGGCATACTCCAGAAGCTCCGTGGCCAAATCGGACTCCACGCCGTTTTCATTAAGCGCGCGGGTGAT
>CAYQJJ010000028.1:0-17686 GCA_964417745.1 uncultured Wenzhouxiangella sp. | reverse complement strand
CCCCCCTCATCGCCCACGGCGGTATTCAGGCCACGCTGGCGCAGGATGCTTTTGAGGGCGTGGAAGATTTCGGTGCCGGCACGCAGCGCCGACTCGAAATCGGCCAGGCCGACCGGCATGATCATGAATTCCTGGATATCGACCCGATTGTCGGCGTGGGCCCCGCCGTTGAGAATATTCATCATCGGCACCGGCAGGCTGGGCTGACGGCCATTGCGCTCGAGCAGCGACTGGTACAGCCACTGGTCGTTCGCCGCGGCCGCGGCGTGCGCGCAGGCCAGCGAAACGCCCAGCAGGGCATTGGCGCCGAGGTTGGCCTTGTTGGCGCTGCCGTCGAGTTCGATCAGGCGCGCATCGATGGCCGCCTGGTCGCCGCTGTCCATGCCCTTGAGCTTCGGGGCGATGGTGTCGTTGACCGCCGCGACGGCCTTGCGCACCCCCTTGCCCTGGTAGCGGTCCTTGTCGCCATCGCGCAACTCCACCGCCTCGTGCTCGCCTGTCGAGGCCCCCGAAGGAACCGCCGCCCGGCCGACATACCCGCCCTCGACGACCACCTCGGCCTCCAGCGTCGGATTGCCGCGCGAATCCAGAATTTCCAGTGCTCGAATCTCGGTAATTTTCATCGTCTACTCATTGGCTGTTCAAATCAGAAAACAATCTCGACACGAAGATGCACGAAGCAGTCACGAAGTCCACGAATAAAACAACTTCAATCAATCACTTCGTGAGCTTCGTGCCATTCTTCGTGTCCTTCGTGTTACTTGATGGCCGAGCCCCGCTGATCACCTGCAAGGCCCGGTTTGACGGCTCGGTCGATGGCCACGAGTGTCTCGAGCAGTTGTTCCATGTCGGACAGGTGCATCGAGTTGGGGCCGTCGCACAGGGCCTGGTCAGGCTTCGGGTGGGTCTCGCAGAAGATACCGGCCACGCCGGCGCCGGCCGCGGCGCGGGCCAGCACCGGGATGAATTCACGCGCCCCGCCCGAGGCATTGCCCTGCCCGCCCGGCAGCTGGACCGAGTGGGTGGCATCGAACACGACCGGACAACCGGTCTCGCGCAGGATCGCCAGCGAGCGCATATCGACGACCAGGTTGTTGTAGCCGAACATGTAGCCGCGCTCGCAGACCATGAGATCGTCATTGCCCACCGCGCGCGCCTTTTCGACCACCCGGGCCATCTCCCAGGGCGACAGGAACTGCCCCTTCTTGAGGTTGACCGGCAGGCCCAGGCGCGCCACGTTCTGGATGAAGTTGGTCTGGCGGCACAGAAAAGCCGGGGTCTGGACCACATCGACGACCGCGCCGACAGTTTCGAGTGGTGTGTCTTCGTGGACGTCAGTAAGCACCGGTACGCCGACCTGGCGGCGCACCTGCTCGAGCATGCTCAGGCCTTCGTCAAGACCGGGGCCGCGATAGCTGCCGACCGAGGTGCGATTGGCCTTGTCGAACGAGCCCTTGAAGACATAGGTCATGCCGAGGCGCTCGGTCAATGCCTTGAGATGGCCGGCGACCTCCACGCACATTTCGAGCGACTCGAGCGAGTCCGGCCCGGCGATCAGGAACATCGGCTGGTCGTTGCCGACCTCGCTACCGGCCAGCTTCATGCCTCGGCCGCCTGGGTTGCCGACTCGCCGGAAAGCGCACCGCGCCGCTCGAGTGCGGCACGGATGAAGCCGCTGAACAGTGGGTGTCCGGCGCGCGGCGTGGAGGTGAATTCGGGATGGAACTGGCAGGCCAGGAACCACGGGTGGTCCGGCAGCTCGACGATCTCGACGAGCATTTCGTCGACCGAGAAGCCCGACAGCACCAGGCCGTGTTCGGTCAGGGTATCGCGGTAGGTGTTGTTGAACTCGAAGCGATGGCGATGGCGCTCGAGGATTTCGTCCTTGCCGTAGAGCCGGCGCGCCAGCGTGCCGGGCTGGAGGCGGCAGCGCTGCGCGCCCAGGCGCATGGTGCCGCCCATGTCGCAGCCTTCGCGGCGCATTTCGCGCTGGCCCTTTTCGTCCAGCCACTCGGTAATCAGGCCGATCACCGGGTGCGGGCTGTCGGGATCGATCTCGGTGGTGTTGGCGTCCTCGAGACCGCAGACATTGCGCGCGAACTCGACCACCGCCGCCTGCAGGCCCAGGCAGATGCCCAGGTAGGGAATGCCGTTTTCACGCGCGTGACGGATGGCATCGAGCTTGCCGGAAAACCCGCGCTCGCCAAAACCGCCCGGCACCAGGATCGCATCAGCGCCTTCGAGCACACTCAGGCCGTTTTCCTCGATCTCCTCGGACTCGACCGGCATGATCCGCACCGCGACCCGATCGGGCAGGCCGCCGGACAGCAGTGCCTCGTTGAGCGACTTGTAGGCATCGGCATGCTCGACGTACTTGCCGACCATGGCCACGGTCACCTCGTGCTGCGGTCGGGCGCGCCGCTCGACGACGTCTTCCCAGTCCGACAGATCGGGTGCATTGGACTTGAGCTTGAGCCGATCGAGCACGGTGCGATCCAGGCCCTGGCGATGATAAAAAAGCGGAATCTTGTAGATGTTGTCGACATCGACCGCCGAGATGACGGCCTCGGGCGCGACATTGGTAAACAGCGCGATCTTGCGCCGCTCGCTGTCGGAGAGCATGCGCTCGCAGCGGCACAGCAGCACGTCGGGCTGGATGCCGATCGAGCGCAGTTCCTTGACCGAGTGCTGGGTCGGCTTGGTCTTGATCTCGTTGGCCGCGCGCAGGAACGGTACCAGCGTCAGGTGCATGAACAGCGCCTGGCTGCCGTATTCGAAGCCGAGTTGGCGGATCGCCTCGAGAAACGGCAGCGACTCGATATCGCCCACGGTACCGCCGATCTCGATCAACGCGACGTCGTAGCCCTCGACCGCCTGGTTGACCGAATCCTTGATCTCGTCGGTGATGTGCGGGATGACCTGCACGGTCGAGCCGAGGTAGTCGCCGCGGCGCTCCTTGGCGATGACGTTGGCGTAGATCCGGCCGGTGGTGAAGTTGTTCTGCTGGGTCATCCGGGTGTTGATGAAGCGCTCGTAATGGCCCAGGTCCAGATCGGTCTCGGCACCGTCTTCGGTGACGAACACCTCGCCGTGCTGAAACGGACTCATGGTTCCCGGATCGACATTGATGTAGGGGTCGAGCTTGAGCATCGTGACCCGCAGCCCGCGGGCCTCGAGTATCGAGCCCAGCGAGGCCGCGGCAATGCCCTTGCCCAGCGACGAAACCACGCCGCCGGTTACGAAAATCAGTGAGGTCATGCCCGGAATTCCAAGATTGATCGGTCCGGGCAACGATTGTAACTCAAGCCCACCGGCTTGGCCCGTCCGGTGCCCACTGTCACCGGGTCTGCGGTGGCCAGGAGCAGGACCTCAGGTCGCCAGCCAGATCAGCGTGGCCATGCGTCCGGTGCGACCGCCATCGCGGCGATGCGAGTAAAAGCACTCGGCGTCGGCGGCGTTGCACAGACCGCTGTCGAACACCGTCCCGACCCCGGCTGCGGCCAGCTGGCGACTCGCGACGGCCTTGAGATCGGCCTGAAAGCGGCCGGCCGCGTTGGGCGCGAACGATGCCGCGTGGGCCGGATCGAGCCGGGTGAAGGCCGAGCGCACCTCGGCTCCGACTTCGAACCAGTCGGGCCCGATGGCCGGGCCCAGCCAGGCCAGGAGTTGCGTGGCGGACACCGGCAGGGATTCGATCGCTGCAGGGATGATGCCGGCTGCCAGGCCGCGCCAGCCGCCGTGGAGCGCCATCACAAGGGTGCCGCGCCGGTCGGCAAGGAGTATCGGCAGGCAGTCGGCCGACAGGATGACCGCCACCGAGCCGGGCCGGTCGGTCCAGGCGCCGTCGGCCTCGATCCCCTCGTGCCAGTCGTCGAGATGAACCACACGCCGGCCGTGGACCTGCTGCAGCCAGCGCGGCGGCTCTGGAGTTCGCTCGGCCAGGGCAGCGCGGTTGGCGGCCACGGCCGACGGTTCGTCGCCGCAATGGACGCCCAGGTTGCATTCGGCCCAGGCTCCCTGACTGACCCCGCCCTGGCGAGTCGTCGAGATCGCCTGAACCGACTCCGGCGCCGGCCACTCGGGGGTGATCAGGCGCACGGCTCGAGCTGCTCGACCAGGGCTGAAAAATCGTCCGGCAGCACCGCCTCGGCGACGATTTCCCGACCATCTTCGGGGTGGGGCACCACCAGCCGCGCCGCGTGCAAAGCCTGGCGTGGAAAGGCCCGCCAGGCCTCGCGCTGGGCTTCGCTCAGCCCACCCGGGCTACCGTGGCGTCCATAGGCCGGGTCGCCGACGATCGGGTGGCCGGCATGGGCCATGTGGACGCGGATCTGATGGGTTCGCCCGGTCTGCAGGCTGACATCGAGCAGGGTCGAGGCGACCAGGCGCCGGGCGATGCGGTAATCGGTCACGGCCGGCTTGCCGTCCGGGCGGACCACCTGGCGGCGCCGGTCTACCGGATGCCGCCCCAGCGGCGCATCGACCTGCCCGCCGGCCACCAGCTCACCCCACACCAGCGCCTTGTAGTGGCGCTTGATGTCGCGGCGCTTCATCGCCTGGACCAGGGCGGTATGGCTGGCTAGTGTGCGGGCGACCACCAGGCAGCCGCTGGTGTCCTTGTCGAGACGGTGAACCAGCCCGGCGCGGGGCAGCACCCCCTGGCGGGCATCGAAGTGCAGCAACGCGTTGACCAGCGTGCCATCGGGGTTGCCCGAACCGGGGTGAACCACCAGGCCGGGGGGCTTGTTGACGATGAGCAATGCCTCGTCTTCGAACAAGACATCGAGCTCGATCGCCTGCGGTGCCGGGTTGTCCGGGTGGTCCTCGATGGTCGCATTGAGGGTGACGTGCTCGCCCCCGCTGATTGCCTGGCGCGGCTTGACCGCAACCCCGTCGACACGAATCGCTCCGCTGCGCACCCAGGCCGCGATCCGGCTGCGCGAGAAATCCGGCCAGGCCTCGGCCAGCAGCTGATCGAGCCGCCATCCGGCGCGCGAGGGATCGGTCACCAGCGCCCGTTCGACACGCTCAGCCAAACCGCCGACTTCCCCGGCACATGCCGGATTCGGGCTGCGAGGTGGGCGAGATTAACGGTCGCTTATCGATTGATCTGTCAAAATGATTGGTCATCCCGGTACTCCATCCGTATCATGCCCAGTATTATGCAAATTCAGCCGATAGCCAAACGTTATGCGCGCTTGTCCCTGCTTGTCCTCGCCACTCTGGTGCTGGCGGTCGGGTGCGGGCGCGAAACCCAGGACGACGACCGCGGCGCCGAGGTGCTCTACGAGGAAGCCCGCGCAGCCCTGGACGGCCGCAACTACGAACGCGCCGTTCAGCTTTATCGCAACCTGACAACCCGCTACCCGTTTGGCCGGCATGCCGAACAGGCCCAGCTCGACATGGCCTACGCGATGCACCGGGGCGGTGAGCCCGAGCAGGCGATTTCCACGCTCGACCGTTTTATCCGTACCTACCCGACCCATCCCAACGTCGACTACGCGCACTATCTCAAGGGCGTGGTGCACTACGACCAGGCCATGGGCTTCCTGCGGCGGCTGTTCCCCGACCAGGTCGTCGATCGCGACCAGACCGCAGCGCGCCGGTCGTTTCTCGACTTCCAGGAGCTCACCCAGCGCCACCCCGAGAGCCGCTACGTGGCCGACGCCCGGCAACGCATGGTGTTTCTGCGTAACGTGCTGGCCGAGTACGAGATGACCGTGGCCGAATACTACTTCCGCCGCGGTGTCTATGTTGCCGCGCTCAATCGCGCCAACTACGTTATCGAGAACTACCCGCAGGCGCCGTCCAACGCCCAGGCCCTGGATCTGATGACACGCGCCTACGAGCACCTCGACCTTGACCAGCTCGCGCTCGACACCCGCCGGGTCTTCGACCAGAACTACTCGAGCGCCGACCTCGACGACGGCAAGGATGGCGGTTTCTTCAGCTGGCTCTGGCCGTTCGACTGAACCGGTAAGCAATTCGACCGATAGCATCCCAGGCGCCGGCATTGGACACCTCCCCCGCTGCAGCCGGGCAACCGGCCGACCTGAGTGACTGGGCCCGCGAGTGCACCGGTCACTTCGATGCCGAACTCGAAGCCCGTCTGGCGCCGGGCGGTGACCCGGCCGAACCCCTTCCGCGCGCCATGCACTACGCCGTCTTCAACGGCGGCAAGCGCTTGCGCCCGCTGCTGGTCTACGCCAGCGCGAGGCGTCTGGGCCTTAGCGGCGACGCGCTCGACGCCGTTGCCTGCGCGGTCGAACTGATTCACTGCTACTCGCTGGTCCACGACGACCTGCCGGCCATGGACGACGACGACCTGCGCCGCGGCCGGCCCACCACGCACCTGGCCTTCGGCGAGGCCAACGCCATTCTGGCCGGCGACGCCTTGCAGGCGCTGGCCTTCGAGATGCTGGCCACCGATCCGGGCCTGCGCTCCGATCCGGCCGCCGCGCTCGACATGGTCGCCATGCTGACCTCGGCCTGCGGCGGCGACGGCATGGCCCGCGGTCAGGCCCAGGACCTGCTCATGGAAGGCCAGCGGCCCGACCGCACGGCCATCGAGACCATGTTCGCCTGCAAGACCGGCGCCCTGATCCGTGCTTCGGTGATGATGCCCTGCGCGCTCAGACCCGACATCGACGAACCCGAGCGCCAACGGCTCGAACGCTTTGCCGAAAGCATCGGCCTGGCGTTCCAGATTCGCGATGACCTGCTCGACATCGAAGGCAGCACCGAACAAATCGGCAAGACCGCCGGCGCCGACCAGGCGCACCACAAGGCCACCTGGCCCGGGCTGTTCGGCATCGCCGCGGCCCACCAGCGCATCGCCGAACTGCGCGCCGAGGCCAGCGATTGTCTAAACCAACTGCCCGGCGATACCCGCGCGCTGGCCTGGCTGGCGCGCCGGCTGGTCGACCGCTCGAGCTGACCAGGGATCAATTGTCGCGATAGCGCGTCGGGTCGGCGACTCCGGCCCGGTCGAATCCCTCACGGCGCAATTGGCAGGAATCACAGTGCCCGCAGGCCCGCCCCTGCTCGTCGGCCTGATAGCAGGACACCGTCATCGCGTAATCGACGCCCAGCTCGACCCCGCGCCGGATGATCGCGGCCTTGGTCAGGTGAATCAGCGGCGCGTGGACCGTGAAGCGCTGCCCCTCGACCCCGGCCCGGGTAGCCAGGTTGGCCAACTCCTCGAAAGCAGCCACGAACTGCGGCCGGCAGTCCGGATAGCCGGAGTAGTCGACCGCGTTGACGCCGATGAAAAGGTCGGTGGCTCCGCACACTTCCGCATGACCCAGCGCCAGCGACAGCATCAGCGTGTTGCGCGCCGGCACGTAGGTGACCGGGATGCCCTCGCCGCCAGCATCGGGCACGTCGATATCATCGGTCAGCGCCGAGCCGCCGATGGCGCGCAGGTCTACCTTGACCACCCGGTGCGAGGCCGCCCCGAGGCATTCACTGACGCGCTCGGCGGCGGCCAGCTCGGCGGCGTGGCGCTGGCCGTAGTCGACGGCCAGGGTATGGCAGACCGAGCCGGCGGCCCGCGCCTCGGCCAGCACGGTGGCCGAATCCAGGCCGCCGGACAGCAGCACCACGGCCGGTTTTTGCTCCGGGTTCTTGCCCTGGCTCATGACCGGCCTTCCTCGGCCAGCCCGCGCAGCACCAGGTCGTCGTAACTGACCAGCCCGAGCACCTCGTCGCTGGCATCGATGACCGGGACAATGGTCAGCCCGAAGCGCTCGAACAGACGCGCGCAATAGCGAAGCTGCATGGTCGGTCGTACGCTGATGATCGGCTTGGACATGATCTCGTAGACGTTGACCCGCTCCGGGGCACGTCCGCGGGCCATGACCTTCTTGGCGATATCCGAGACCAGCACCAGGCCGTACTCGTCACCGGCGTCACGCTTGTCGACGATCAGGGCGTGGGCACTTTCGGCGCGCATGAGTGCGAGGGCCTCGGCCACCGTGGTCAGACCATCGACGTGGCAGTGACCCGTGTGCAGCACGTCGCGAACGACTTTCGGGGCGGGCTTGTTCATGAAAAACTCCTGGAGTCCGGGTTGTTTACAGCCATCAGAGATTGGCAGCCACTTCGCTCTGCAGCCGCTCGATCTGATGCCCCACACCGAGCGCATCCTCGACGTCGAGCTGCAGGGCAATGCCGGTGCCCGGTGTGGCATCGAATTCGCCGACCTCGGCGATGTGCTCGAGGATGCGCCGGCAGTGATGTTCCTCGACCATCAGCAACACCACGTCGCGCTGGGCAAAAATATCGAGTCCCATCAAACCCTTGGATCGGTTCACCCCCTCGCCGCGCGCATTATTGATGATGGTCGCACCGGTCGCCCCGGCCGCGCGCGCGGCATCGACGATGTCGTCGGTCTGATTGTCGTCGACAAATACCAGTATCAGCTTGAAACGCATTGCATCTCTCCAGAGCAGTCAAGTCGAACGGCGCTGGCCTTGGCGCGCGCGCCACTGTGCCAGTTGAGCATAGGCCATCACCGAGATAATGGGAAACAGGCAAGCCAGGGCGATCAACCCGAAGCCGTCGAGCAGCGGGCTGCGCCCTTCGATCGACGAGGCCAGTCCAAGCCCGAGCGCAGCGATGATCGGCACGGTGATCGTCGAGGTCGCCACGCCGCCCGAGTCGAAGGCCAGCGGGACGATGGCGCGCGGGCAACGCAGCGTCTGGACGATCACGATCAGGTAGGCGCCGGCAACCACCGCGGGCAGGGACAAATCGGCGGCGATACGCCAGCTGCCCAGCGTGATACCAAAAGCCACGCCCAGGGCAACGGCCAGGCGCAGCCCGAACGGGTCGATGGTGCCGCCGGAAATCTCGCCGGCCTTGATCGACACGGCAATCAGTGCCGGCTCGGCAATGGTCGTGCTCGCACCGATGGCGAAGGCGAACAGGTAAACCCAGTAGAAGTCGCTCCAGTGCCGCTGGGCGCCATCGGCCAGCGCGGGCAGAAAGTCCGGCGAGGCCAGCTGTAGCGCCATGGACTGCCCGAGCGGAAACAGTGCCAGCTCCAGGCCGAGCAGAAACAGGCTCAGCCCGACAATCACCATGCCGAAGCCGGCCAGCACCCTTCCCAGGTGGCGAACCCGCCGGCGAATCACCAGGTACTGGAAACCGAACACCACCGCGGCGATTGGCAGCACATCGAAAGCAGTACTGATGAGAATGTCGGTCAGTCGCATCAACGCGGTCCTTCAGAACACCAGGATGCCGAAGCCGAGCACGAAGATGATCGGCATGACCGAGGCGAACGCGATCAGGCCGAAGCCATCGAGCATCGGGTTGCGGCCGCGAATGGCTGTCGCCAGCCCGACACCGAGCGCGGTCAGCATGGGCACGGTAATCGTCGAGGTCGTCACCCCGCCGGCATCGTAGGCAATACCGATCACCGTCTCCGGCGCCAGCGCGGTCATTGCCAGCACGATGCAATAGCCGGCGATGATCAGCCAGTGGAGCGGCCAGCCCTTGAGAATACGCAGCACGCCGAGCACCACCGCCGAACCCACCGACAGCGCCACTACCAGCCGGAGCAGCAGGGCAAATCGCGCCTCGGCGGCCTCACCGGTCGCGATCATGCCCTCGCTCGCGAGCACCTCGGCCGCCTTGGCGGCCACCGCGATCAGAGCCGGCTCGGCGACGGTCGTGCCGAAGCCCAGAAGAAAGGCAAAAAACAGCAGCCAGGCGACCGTCGATTGGCGGACAAAGGACTGGGCCAGGTCCTCGCCGAGCGGGAACAGTCCGATTTCCAGGCCCTTGACGAACAGTGCCAGCCCGGCGACCACCGCCACCAGCCCGACGATCAGATCGAGCGCGCCGATGCCCGGCGGCAGCGCCCGGCCGATGACAACCAGCTGAAAGAACACCACCACGGCCACCACCGGCGCCAGATCGCGCAGGCTGGCAAACACCGGCCGGGCCAGGAGGGCAATGCGGTTCACGAATCGTTACCGGCGCCGCTCGGCGGCATGCGGACCAGTGGCCATTCTGCCCGATTCGGACCGGCCACAGAGGCCTGCACTGCGCGCTGCCTTGGCTTCCTTTATTCATGGACCGAAAAAACCCGAACCGGCGAACCGGTTCGGGTAGGGTCGGGTGAGTCAGCTGGGGAGGGAATCAGCCACCCACACCAACTTCATACCAGGGCGTCGGATTGATCGGGCAACGATAGCGAAAGCCGTCGTCGGTAATCTCGACGGTGCTGGTGCGCGACTGGCCCGGCTGCAGCGGAAACATATCGAGCTGCTCGTGGTTCGCGGCGTTCTGGATCTGGAAACCGACGACCTTTTCGGCCTTGTTGGTGACCACGAAGTCATAGGTTCCCGGCTCCAGGCCAGAAAGCGTCTCTTTGGCGGCAAAGTAGCCGTTGTACTGGTCCAGGTGAATCGTCGTCACCCCGTCCTCGGTCTGGGGCGTGCCGGCCATGGCGGCCGTGACCAGTCCGGTGGCCAGAAACAGCGCGCTTGCCAGTTGCAGAATGCGATTTTTCATGATCTTGCTCCTTAGGGTTCGTTTCTTGAATGAATGGGTCTGTCGCAGCATTGATTGGCTTCGAACGGTGATCATTGTGCTAGGCTTGAGCACCCTTAAATAGCCCAGAAAATATCCTTTTTATGCTCGAAAATGCTTCCAGCGATCTCCTGTCCCGGATTCTCGAGCAGTACCAGCTCCAGGCCCACATCTTTGCCAGCCCGAAGGTGTGCGGGGCCTGGCAGATCAATACGACCGGCCTGCACCGGGCCGGCTTTCATCTGCTCGTGCAGGGAGGCTGCTGGCTGCACGCCGACGGCCTGGACGATCCGCTTCGGCTGGCCGAGGGTGACCTTGTGTTTCTCGCGCGCGAGACCCGGCATCTGCTCTCTCCGGAGGCTGAACCGTCAGACCGGGACATGCGCCTGATCAACGATGGCGACGGCACGGTTACCGAAATCATCTGCGGTTCGGTCGAATTCGCGCACCAGGATGCGCAGGCGGTCATGGAAACCCTGCCGACACCGATGGTGCTGCGCGCGGGCCAGGCCGCCGGGCCCGCACAGTTCCAGGCGCTGGCCGCCCTGATGAAAGCCGAGGTCGAAAACCCGCGCGACGGCCACCAGGCCCTGCTCGACAGGCTCGCCGAGGTGCTGGTAGTCATGGTGTTGCGCTACGCCACAACCAGCGGCGAGGTCACCAGCGGACTGCTGGCCGGCATCCGCGAGCCGAGCCTGCGCCCGGCCCTGAAAGCCATTCACGAACAATGGGAGCAACCCGGCTCGCTCGGAGAGCTGGCCGAGCTCGCCGGCCTGTCGCGCAGTGCCTTTTCCCGGCGATTCACGCGCATCGTCGGACGCACGCCCGGTCAGTACCGCGACCACTGGCGGCTGTGGCAGGCCGAGCGCCTGCTCGTCGACCGCCGGCACTCGGTCGCGCGGGTCGCCGAGCGACTCGGCTATGCCAGCGAAGCCGCCTTCCGGCGCGCCTTCACGCGGGCTCGCGGAAAGACCCCCGGTGTTGCAAGGCGATCTGTCGAAGCCTGATGCGTGCTATTTGGACTTGTCGCTGACGGCATGAAAGCTGGGCAGATCCAGCTCGGCATCGCCGTGGGTGAGCAGGTCGCGAAGCAGTACGATGATGCCGGCCACGCACAGGAACAGCCCGTACAGCAGCGCGATGGTCTGGCCGTGGCGCAGCAGGTAGAACATCTCGGGTGCCTCGATCGGCACCCAGACGATCGGTGCCATCAAGCCCAGAATGGCAATGAAGGCATAGACCATGAAGCGAATGAAATCGACCGGAACCCGCTTGATGCTCAATCCGTAGACAATGGTTGCCACAATCAACACGCTGGCCGTGGCTTGCACCGTCAGCAAAGCGCGCTCACCGATGAACACGAACCGGCTTTCCTCGTACTCGGTCCCGCCGATGTCGCCATACAGCATGACCAGCACCACATTGAGGGTCAGAAAAATCAGGTTGAGAACGAACGGAACCACCAGTGCCAGGTTGGCGCGCATCAACGAAAAGCCATTGGCGCTCCACCACACGACAATCCACAGAGGCAGGGCCAACCAGTACAGAAAAATCGTGCCGCTGACAGCCATGATGACTCCTCGGAAAAACCGACCAGGGAACAGGGCTCGAAACGATGCCACGAACCAGCCGACTTCGCAATCCCGGAGCCGACGGGCAGTTGACTGGTCGATGAACGCTCGAGCCTCACCCGGCGCCAGTGCTATCCTTTCCCGGTCAAACGGTCACTGAATCATGAACAACCCACGAACCGATTCCCGCAACGATCCCAGAATCGCCCATACGCCGAGTCAGCGCCGCCTCTACCGGCTGCTCTACAAGCGCCTGTTCCTGCCGCGTGCTTTGGTTCACCGCAGCCTCAGCGCGCTCAAGCGCCGCCGCATCCGCGACCAGGTCGCCCAGCGCGCGGCGCTGGCCCGGGGGCTGGTTCTGGAGCAGGGTGATCCAGCGCTCGATACCGAGTCCGCCTTTCGCCTGTTCGAGCCCGGGGCACTCCCGGGGGCTGTCGAGGCGGCCGAACGCGCCCGGGCAATCTACGCCGCCTACCGTGGCGAGGGGCGCGACGAGGAGGCGCTGCAGCGCAACCCGGCCAAGCGCTTTCTGCTCTCGGTGCTCAGCGGCAATGAGTTCCATGCCTATCCCGAACTGATCCGTTTCATGGTCTCCGAGCCGATCGTGCGCATGACCGCGCATTACCTCGGCACGGTACCGGTGCTCGAGGGCGCGGCGCTGTGGTGGACACCGCCCAATGACTCGCTCGCCTCCAGCCAGATGGTGCATATCGACGAACTGGCGCCGCGCCAGGTCAAGATCCTGCTCAACTGCATGACCACCCGCGACGAGAACGGGCCGCTGCACCTTGTTCCGGCCGACCTCTCCGACGAACTGCGCCAGCGCGGTGGCCATACCCGCGGCCGCCTCGACGACCGCTGGCTGGCCGAGCCCGAGCGTAACGGTCAGCTCTACAAGGCCACCGGTGAACCGGGCAGCGGGCTGGTCTTCGACAGCTCGCGCTGCCTGCATTTCGGCAGCCGTGGCAACAGCGCCGACCGACTGGTGCTGGCGTTTCACTTTCTGCCGCTGGATGCACCGACCGAGACCCGCTACCGGCTCGAACCGAGCCCGGAGCTCGGCCGCAGCGACGATCTCTCGGCGCTGCAGAAGCTCGCGCTGGGCTTCGACGTTCCCGGCGCGGTCGCATGAGAGCGCTGACCCAGGCCGGTCTCAAGACGCTGCGCCAGCTCAATAACCTCTACAAGGCGCCCAGAAAGCGACGCGCCGCGCGCGCCTTCGAGGCCCTGCGGCTCGGTCCGGACGATCTGGCCATCGACTGCGGTGCCAACGTCGGCGACATCACCGCGCGGCTGGCGCGCGATGGCGCCCGGGTACACGCCTTCGAGCCCAGCCCGATTGCCTTCGAGGCACTCACCCGGCGCGTCGGTCAGATCGCCAACGTCAGCCTGCACAACAGCGCCGTGTCCGACCACAACGGCACGGCGAAGCTCTACCTGCACCGCAAGCTCGACCGGGACCCGCTCGGGCACTCGGCCGGCTCGTCGCTGATCGCCGGCAAGCACAACCTGGATGCCGACAACAGCGTCGAGGTCACGGCCATCGATCTGGCCGAATTCATCGCCGGGCTCGGCGAGCGGGTACGCCTGCTCAAGATCGACGTCGAGGGGCTCGAGGCGGTGCTGATCAACCACCTCATCGACCGCAAGGTGATCGAGCGCATCGACCAGGTCTACTGCGAGACCCACGAGTTCAAGGTGCCGGGCCTGGCCGCCGACTGCCGCGCGCTGCGCAAGCGCCTGAGCCGCGAGGGCATCGGCCACGTCAACCTTGACTGGGCCTGAGTTTCCGCTCCCGCTCGCAATCCGGGTAACCGGGCCCGTCCCGAATCCGCCGGGGCCGATCGAATACCGCTATGATGGGCCCGGAGTCGCTGTGTACGGCCGCCAGGGGGCGACATGAAACCGTCGAAGCAGGCATCACATTCCGAGACCGACCCGGCCCGGCCGGCAAGCCCGATCGATCAACCCGGACACGACGAGCCCGCGCGCAACTGGTACCAGCGCCTCGTCGGCGATCTGCGCCTGGCCCTGATCGGCCTGTTCGGCATGCTCGGGGTGGTTGCCATCGCGCCGTTCGCGGTCTTTCGATTTCTCTCCGGCGATATCCTGATCGGCCTGTTCGACAGCCTGATCGTCCTCGGCCTGGCCGGGGGTGCGGTTTTTGCCTGGCGGACCAATCGCCTGGTCGCCGCGGGCAACTTTCTGGTGACCGTCGCCAGCACGGGATGTATCGCGGCCGTGGTCGTTCTCGAGCTGAGCCCGATGTGGGCGTTTTCGACCTACCTGGCCAATTTCGTCGTCGGCGGGCGCCGTTTCGCAACGCTTTTCAGTCTGCTCATACTGGGCATCATCGGGCTCTACATTCCAAGCTTCGACAGTCAGGTCGAACGGCTGACCTTCATGGCCGTTTCCAGCATGGCCATCCTGTTCGCGCTGATCTTTGCCACCCGCACCGAAAAGCAGAACGACCAGTTACGCCATCTTGCCCTGGTGGACCCGCTGACCGGGGCCGGCAACCGGCGGGCCATGCAGAGCGAACTGCTCGCCGCCACCGAGGGGGTCAATCCGAACAACGACCCGCATGCGCTGGCACTGCTCGATCTGGACCATTTCAAGGAGGTCAACGACCGGCTCGGGCACGATGCCGGAGACCAGAAACTGGTCGAATTCGCCGACCTCATCCGCGAGGTCGTCAGACGCGGCGACCGGGTGTTTCGCTTCGGCGGCGAGGAGTTTGTCGTGCTGCTCCCGGGAACGGACCGGGCCGGCTTGGAAATCGCAGTCAACAAGATTCTCGAGGCAACCCGCGAGCGCCTGTCAGGCCCGGACGGGCCACTGACCGTTTCCATCGGCGGGGCCGTGCTCGAGCCCGGACATACGCCGGACCAATGGCTCGCGCGTGCCGACGCCGCCCTTTACCGCGCCAAGGGACAGGGACGCGACCGGGCCGATTTCGAACCCTGAATGATCAGGCAATAACCGCCACACCGAACAGTATCGGGTGGAGAATCAGCAGCAGCGCGTAGACGGCCAGACCGATGCCGACGACCAGCAGGTCCTGCCAGACCGGGCGCTGGAGCGCACTCGGGCGTACACCCCGCCACCGGGCCAGCGCCATGGCCGCCAGCGCGTAAAGCCCCAGCCCACCGAACAGCACCACGGCGGCCCAGTGACCGCGCACCAGCAGGTGCGCCACACCCCACAGCACCACGGCCCAGAGCATCGGGTGAGCGGTCAGCCGCTTGATGTTGCCGGGTAGATAGGCGGCCACGAACAACAGCGTGGCGACCGGCATCATGGCCGCGGCCAGTTCGTGGCCAAAGGGAAGCGGCTCCCAGACCACTTCGACTCCGGCCCGCGAGTAACCCCGCCCGGCCAGAATCAACCCCAGCAGCGAGACCAGCGCAACGACTCCTTTCCAGGGCCACTCGCCCATCCGCGCCACAACCGGGCTTCGCAAGGCCGGCACGGCGGTGAGCAGGTGAATGCCGATGAACAGTACCAGCCCGATGATCAGCGTTGCCATTACCGGTCCTCCCTGACCGACGAATTCACTCCCGGGCTGTTCTCCGGCCCGGATGGCACTTCGCGGGCACCGTCAGCCACCACGACCTGATTCCTGCCGCCCTCCTTGCCCCGATACAAGGCCTCGTCGGCGCGGGCAACCGCATCATCAATGTCCGCGGCCTGATGCAGCAGGCTGACCCCGACGGTGATGGTCAGCGCCAGGGAACGATCGTCGACCGTCGGCGGCTCGTTCTCCACCGCGACCCGAAGGTTTTCGGCCACGCTGAGCGCCCCGTCGAGATCGGTCTCGGGTAGCAGCACAAGAAATTCCTCGCCACCCCAGCGCGCCACCACGTCGCGGCCACGCACCGCATCACGCAGCACCCCGGCCAGGTGAACCAGCACCTGGTCGCCGAAGCGGTGTCCGAAGCTGTCATTGACCTGCTTGAAACCGTCGAGGTCGACCATCAGCAAGGCAGCAGGCTCGCCGTTGTCGCCGGCCCGGGCCAGCGCCGCGGAAAGATGCTCGATCATGTCGCGCCGGTTGGGCAGCCGGGTCAGCATGTCGGTGCGCGAGGCCCTGTCGAGCGCCCGCGAGGCCGATACACGCTGGCGATAGCGGTAGAGCACGAAGCCAAGCGACACCAGCAGCAACACGGCAGTCAGAACAGCGATTGCGATCACGGCGCGCTGGCGCTTGAGCTGAAGATCGGCAATCTGCGCTTCGCTGCGCATCATGTCGAGCTGGTGTTCGTGCTGTTCGCTCTCGAAATCCTGGCGCAGTTGCTCGACGCGCAGGCCCATTTCCTCCCGACTGATCTCGCGGCGCAGCCGGGCGACCTCGCGTTGATGCTCCAGCGCGGCCTGGTAGTCGCCCACGGCTTCAGCCACCGATACCCGCCGCTCCGCGACCTCTTCGGCCAGCGCGAGATTGTCGGGAGGAAGCCGTTGCTCGGCCTCCTCGAGCAGCTCGTCGGCGCGCTCGAGATTACCCAGCGCCTGATGGGTGCTGGCCAGGGTCTCGAGCGAGCGGATCTCACCCAGCGAATCCCCGACCCGACGGCGCAATTCCAGAGACCGCTCGTGATAACCGAGCGCCTGCTCGGGCTGGCCGAGACTTTCCAGCGCGGTCGCGATATTGCTCGCGGCATAGGCAATACCGCGCGGGTTTTCCAGCGCTTCGAACAGGGCCAGCGCACGCAAGTTGTAGTCGTAGGCTTCGCGGTAGGCCTCGCGCGCGCTGTCGGACTCGCCCGCCCGTTCAGCGGCCCGCGCCTGCCGCTCGGCCAATGCCCCGAGGTTGATCAGCGAGCCGGCCACACCCTGGGTCCAGTAAGCCCGCTCGAAACCGGCCAGCGCGCGCTCATGGAAGGCGCGCGCCTCTTCCAGATCACCCAGCGTGCTGTAGAGGTTGCCCAGGTTTCCGGCAGCCCGCGCCGCGCCGACCAGATCGCCGGCCTGCTCACTGGTCCGCCGGGCGCGCAGGTAGTGACCGATTGCCTCGTCGTGCTGTTCGAGCTCCCAGTGGGCCACGCCAGCGGTCAGGTGCAGCGCCGAGAGGTGACGAAGATCAGGATCGTCGAGCCCGGCGAGGCGCTCGAGTGCCACGTCGACCTGTTCCAGCGCCTCGCGATTGCGCCCGAGAATATGCAGGTTCGACGCCCGGGCTCGCCGCAGCATGGCTTCGCCGGACGGGCACTCCAGTCCGGAGCGGGCCAACCGCGCCAGCGCCTGCTCGGCGCCCCGCGCTCCGGCGGCCGCGTCATGGTCGCGCATGGCGCGCAGCTCCTCGGCCTGATCGAGCCAGGCGTCACAGCCCGGGCCGTCGGCCGTGACCTCGGAAAACCCGGCCAGGAGCGGCAGCACCAGCAGCGCGCAGAGATAGCGTTTCATGGCGCGAGTATAACCAGACCGAACCCGGGCGACCACCAAACATGCTGCCGCAGCCTTATCGATTTCAGCAGCTTAGTGGCACAACTTCCAGCGCGACCGAAGCACCCCAACGGGTGCCCGAATGGTGTTAAAAGTCGCCGGGTCAGGCTTGCGGGGAATCTGGTGGCCCA
>CAYQJJ010000027.1:14209-17740 GCA_964417745.1 uncultured Wenzhouxiangella sp. | reverse complement strand
CCCAGCGGGCAATGCGGTCGACTTCCACCCCGCCGGCCGTGGTCATACTCCCGGCGGCGATCAGGTCGCCGTTAAACACGGTCAAGGCATAGATCCGCTGGTTCACTCCCGTTCCTGACGGACCCGAAAAGGTTGACCATTCACTGCCATCCCAGCGGACAATCTTGTTGACCGTCAAGGCGCCAGCATTATTAAAATCACCCGCAACCACCAGATCCCCTTCGTAGACCGTCGCCGCCTCCACGATGCCATCCAGGCCGGGTCGGGCAAACCCCTCTTTCCATTGATTCTGAGGCGAACGCGCGTTCGCCCGAGCCAGCGTGTGGTTCTGGCCCTTGGTAACCCGCCAGGTCAACGGCTCACCATTTTCTGTGCCGGGATGCGGCAACAGCGTCATCGACTCGGTGAGTTCGACTGCCGGCGAGGTCTCGATGAAGCGGCCCTCGTCGGTCTCCAGACCAACTTCCAGCCTGACCGGCAGATCGCCCGACCAGTTCACCGCCACCTGCGTTCCCTCACGACCTTCGACCGCCGGCACGGCCATCACCGACAAGCGATCATCGGTCTCGGCCAGGGAGGCAAGCGGAGCCATCAGCAGCACCGCCATGACCAGCAGGATGGCGTAAAACCGGCCAGGGCCCCCCGCTGTCAGAGACGGGGCCGGGCATCCGCCCGCAATGGTCGATACCGAGCTGACGCGGCGCGCCGCGGCCATTGGATTGGTCATGCTGTGTTCCCTCTTATTTGATGCAAGTCGACCGACGGCAGGGCAAATGGACAGCGCCGATGGTCGGACGAACTGCTGTTGATGGATGTGGGACGGATCGTTAGCCCAGTGAGCGCGTCCGGCGCGGCCGGCCTCGCACTTCAGACATTCCAGTGTACTTTCTGAAACCAGAGAATGCGTGAATCGCCCTCATTTTTCCATGATCGGCCCACTGGGAGAAGAATGAGCGCAACCGAGACCGCCAGGAGACAGGAACATACCGGGAGACAGGATTCTCCACAACCCGACGGTGCGACAGGAATGTCAGGGTGCGGTGGTGTCCTTGTAGATCTTCCCGTCTTTCATGATGACCAGGAAGTTGTTCTCCGGATCGCCGAGCAGTTCGATATCTTCCATGGGATCGCCGCGCACCAGCAGCAGATCGGCAAAGGCGCCTTCAGCAACCACGCCCAGCGTGCCCTGATAGGGACTGCGAAGACCTGAGAGTGCCAGCAGCCTGGCGTTCTGGTGAGTCACCAGCTTGAGAATCTCGGCCGGAGAAAACCATTCCTGCAATTCCAGGATGTATTCGTTCTGCTCATGATTGAGCGCCGGCTCGAACAGGAAATCCGTACCCCAGGCCAGCTCCACCCCAAGATCCCGGGCCAAGGTCCACACCCGGGGCTGGTTGTCGATAATGGGCTTTCGCTTGGCCCGGCGAAGCGGTTCCATGTCCGGGCTGCTGGCGCGAAGCACCTGCAGCGACAGCCAGACATCGTTGTCGACCATCATCTGTAGCGTTTCTTCGTCCAGAAGCTGACCGTGATCGACGACCCGTACACCCGCCTCGATGGCCCGGCGGATGGCCCGGGGCGTATAGGCATGCACGGTCACGTAGGTGCCCCAGTCTTCGGCAGCCTCGACGGCGGCGGCCATCTCGTCGAAGGTATATTGAGTCACATCAACCGGATCGTAGGCCGAGGAAGTGCCGCCGCCGGCCATCAACTTGATCTGGCTGGCGCCGAAACGCAGGTTTTCGCGAACCGCGGTCAGCACATCGGCGCGGCCGTCCGCGATGAAGGTCGCGCCCAATTGCTCGGCCCGGGAGGGCTCGCCAAAGAACCGGCGTGAGCGCTCGTGGGGCAGCCGGAAATCACCGTGACCTGCCGTCTGACTGATGGTCGCACCCGATGGCCAGACACGCGGGCCAATGTAGCTGCCGTCGTCGATACCGGCCTTGACACCCCAGATCGGGCCACCGACATCGCGCACGGCAGTGAAGCCACGCATCAGCATGGCCTCGGCCTCTCTTGCCGCGGCCCGCTCAGCGGCTTCCGGCGTCAGATCCGGGCCCAGTAGATCAGACATCGACAGCGCACCAAAGGTCAGATGGACGTGGGCGTCGATCAAGCCGGGCATCAGAGTATTGCCCTGACCGTCGACAACCTGCGCGTCATCGGAAATCTCCAGGTCATCGCCGATGGCGAAAACCCGATTGCCGCGCACCAGGACCCGGGTTGGCGAGGAAAGCTGCTCTGATTCGCCGTCGAAAACACGGACCTGATCGAACAGAACTTCGTGTGGGGGAAAGCTGTCCGCATTCACTGCGTTACAGGCGAAGAAGGCAACCAACGCCACGGTAACAAGCCGGAAATTTCTCATGACTTCTGCTCCCTGTACCTCCCCCTCGTCTTGATCAGTATATACCAGGCTGCTGGATTCCAGTCTTCACAGCCATTGCGAGAAATGCCAGTCGCCTCCCCTCATTCCCCAAGGATCCGGACGCGCGCCGTCGAAACCCTGAAGCGCGGGCGGACTCCACGCAGCCACTATAATTCCAGGCTCATTCAGCGGCCGATTTCCTCATGCTCAGCTACCGCCATGCCTTTCATGCCGGCAATCCGGCCGATGTATTCAAACACACCGTGCTGGTCGCTCTGGTGCGCGCGCTGCAGGAAAAGCCGCGGGGAATTGTCTTTGTCGACACCCACGCCGGGCCGGCGCTGATTGAACTTGATCGGCCCGAGGCGCAAAAAAACCGGGAATACGAACGTGGCATCGAACGAATCTGGCGGCGACCGGGGGCCGACCCCTTCACCACCGACTACCTGGCCCGAGTCGGACTGCACAACCCCGACGGCAATTTGCGTCGCTACCCGGGCTCACCCCAGCTGATTCGCGATTTGCTACGGTCCAACGATCGCGCGATCCTGTGCGAGCTGCATCCAGCCGAGCAGCAGGCGCTGCGCGAGCGCTTCGCCAGCGACCGCCGGGTCGAGCTGCGCCTGGGCGACGGCTATCAGGTCATGGACAAGGCTCTGCCGCCGCCGGGCGGGCGCGGCCTGGTGTTGATCGATCCCCCCTACGAGCGCAAGGAAGAATGGACCGACTTGACCCGCGCACTGAAGACCGCCCTGAAGCGTTTCGCCCACGGCGTCTACGCCATCTGGTACCCCGTGCTGGGCGATCATCCGGCCCAACTGGAACAATTGCCAGCGCGGCTGGGCCTGACCACGGATCAGTGGATGGACCTGCGTATCGACTTTCCCCCCGACCAGCAACTCGGCCGCATGACCGGCTGCGGCATGGCCTTGATCAATTGTCCCTGGCGCCTGCGCCAGCCGCTGCGCGACTGGTGTAACCCACCGAGCGAATGATGCCGGCGGTTATTCGGTAACCAGTCCTGCGCCTCTGACCCGGCCATAGCAGCAACCAAAAAAAAGGCCCCGCAGTGCGGGGCCTTCTCGTGCTCAGTGATCAGCCGAGCCGATCAGTTCGATACGCAGGTCACGGTGTTGCCCGTGGCGTCGTAGTCGAAGTCGGGG
>CAYQJJ010000027.1:0-14109 GCA_964417745.1 uncultured Wenzhouxiangella sp. | reverse complement strand
TCAGTTCGATACGCAGGTCACGGTGTTGCCCGTGGCGTCGTAGTCGAAGTCGGGGTGACTGATGTCGTCGACGCAGAATTCGAAGCTGATCGAATTCTGACGAACTCGGTCGCTTTCGAGGAAGGCGACACCGTTGGAGCCGGTGGCTTCACTTGTCGAAGAACCGCTGACGTCACCACTGAAGGTACCGGTTACCGTGGCACCGGAAACAGGGTTGCCGTCGGCATCGACCACCGTCACATTGGCTTCGCCGCTGCGCCACGGACCACGCGAACGCACGGAGACGTCGATGTTGGCCACGGATGCACCGCCGGTTTCACCGTCGTCACCACCGCCATCATCTTCTTCGGTTTGAACCGTCACCTGCTGGCTGGTTGAGTCACTGTCACCGTCGTTGTCGGTAACGGTCAGGCTGGCGGTATAGCTGCCATCGTTGGCATAGGCGTGACTTACGACTTCACCGAAAGCGCCGTTGCCGTCGCCGAAGGACCACTCATAGCTCTCAATCGTGCCGTCGGGGTCGCTGCTGGCACTGCCGTCGAAAGTACAGTCCAGTTCGGTGCAGCTGTAGCTGAACGCAGCCGTCGGCGGCTCGTTGGGCTCCGGCTCAGGGTCGGTACCACCGTCTCCACCGCCCAGGTAATCAAGCGCAGCCTGAGCCTGAACCAGGCCGTAGCCGAACTCGTTGTTGCGACCGGCGGTGCCCAGATCTTCGGCAGAGGCGGCCAGGGCAGCGCGAATCTCGCCCGGGCTTGCATCCGGTGCATAGCTCCAGACCAGCGCAGCCACCGCGGCAACGTGCGGAGAGGCCATCGACGTACCGTTGTAGGAGTCGTACCCGTCGCCCGGAATCACTTCCTCGGTGCTGACGAAAGTCGAATTGCCCAGCTCATTGCCAGCGAGAAACTGACCGTCGGCCTGGCTGATGGCCACGGCGGGAACCGAGGAGCAGGGGCGATTCGGATTGCCACTGCAATCCAGGCTTCCGGCAAAACTGCCCGTCTCGTTGTTGTAGACAACCGCAGCAACCCCGCCACCGGATTCGACATTGGAAATCTTGTCGCTGAACGAGATCTCACCGCGTTCACACAGTACGGTCTGGCCGTTCCAGTTGCCCGAAGAAGTGCAAAGCCCGCCATCAACCAGGTTGCCTTCGGCAGTGGTGCTGGCGGAACGATCCATCGGGGTGGCCTGGTAGCTGTTGTTGCTGACGCTGACTTCGGCGCCGGCAAACGGAGTCGTGCTCAACACCGAGACACCGGGGGCGGACAGCTCCACCTGGTCGTTACGCTGCGAGAAACTGGCCAGATCCTTGTCGGAATCGATGGCGGCCACGGAGACCACGGAATCGTAGGAGGCGGGGTAGCTGTAGGAGGTATTGCCGCTGTTGCCGGCGGCGGCCACGGACAGAATGCCCTGGTCCAACAGGTCCTGGAAGGCCTGCTCCGCGACGCTGTCGGAAGTCCCGCCACCGAGGCTCATGTTGATGACGTTGGAGCCTGCATCAGCACACTCGTAAGCAGCCGAGACCAGGTTGGAGCTATAGCTCCAGCCGCAGGAACCGCCGGACCAGTTGTCATCACCGAAAACCTTGACGATGTGCAGGCCGACGTTGGCCGAGGGCAGAACACCCAGCACACCGCCGCCGTTGGCCAGTGCGGCAATGGTGCCGGCCACGTGCGTACCGTGGCCGCAGGGATCGATGAACGGATCGCCGCTGCCCGAATCGTAGGTGGCCGTTACGTTGTTCGACTGGAGATCGACATGATCGATGTGATAGCCGGAATCGATCACGCAGATGTTCTGATTGCCGGCGAATTCATCCGAGACGAGATGGGCCTGGACCATTTCGATGCCGTAGGGCACATCGTCGCCCATCGGATAAACCCGGCTGTCCGGCTCGATATTGATGATGTTGGGGTTGTTTTCCAGCCCCTGGAGTGCCTGCTCGGGGACCGTCACGGAAATGGCGTTGACGCTGCGATTGGTCAGATCGACATTGATATCACCACCAATGGCCTCTACAGCAGCCACGCCCTGACCGGCTGCGCCCGGTGCAAACTGGATGATGTAGCGATTATCGTCGCCGATAGCAGCACCGGACATCGCCAGACCGACAGCGCCGGCCAGCGCGCACAGTCGCAATTTTGCATGCTTCATGAAAGATTCTCCTGAATCAGGTTATTGGTTGGGAAAGCCCTGGCCCTTCGACCCCACTCCCAAGCCCCCTGTTGGAGTTTCGACCTGCCAAACAACGAAAACGGCGACGGCCCTGTTGCGCACCATGAAGCTCGGTACAAGAGCCGTCTGCGTTGTCGGATTCTGGCTGGTTGAAGGACAAGATATATGACTTTCAGGTATTGACAAAAAATGCGTTTTACTCCTCACGCATCCCATCAGCATGAACAGGAAAGGCGTGCGCTGTCAAGCCGAATCGGAAACAAAGTAGTTTTTTTGGGGCTCGGAAAGCGGGGCTCAGATCGCCGCAAAATCCCTGGCGACGGGCGTTTGAGGCAGATAAGAGCTTTGAAGGAGAAATTTCGACATACTAATGCAACCAAAAGTATTCCGAGGTTCCCTGGCTGCGCGCGATAGCTGCCTTGAATTCCATGGTCAATCCGAAGCATCCAGACACTTCTGAAGTTCGGCAGCAGCCCGACGCGCTTCCAGGAACACCTTGCCCATGAGTGCTCCAGGTTCGGTCGAAACGGCAAGCACCGCATCAGCCCCGGCCTGGACCAGCAACACGGCACCCTCGGTACCTTCGATCAGCAACTGCCGCATTTGTCCGCGCCGGATCTCGGCGATTTCTCGTTCGGCCAGGGCGAGCAACGATGCCGACATTGCAGCGAAACGGTCAGCGTCGACGCCTTCCTGCAACACCGAGGCGATGATCATGCCGTCACCGGTAATCGCAGCCGCGGCATCGACACTGCCGCCGGTCGATCCCCTGAGTTCGCGCAGTATGGACCGGACACGAGTACCGCCCGGATGGTCGAGCCGGGCCGACTGGTTGGCAGTTTCCTGATTCAAGACTCAAGCTCCCGGTGTGGATTGTTTCCGGACCGGAAGTCCGGGCCGGATTTCCCCATCTGCGGTGGACGCTTCAGGCTGCCGCCTCGACAGTGGCCATGGCCTGACGTGCCTTGGTGACGACCATGCCGAGGTTGGCCGAGCGCCGGCAAACAAAGCATGCCACCTGGTCGGCGGAGCTCTTGGCCCGTATGAAGACATGAATCAGGTTATCGCTGTTGACGATCATTTCCTGAAAGTAATGAGATCCATCGTCCTCGACGCCGCGAGCCTTTTTGAAGATACGCTCAATGGCGACGACATTGGGCCCCTGGAACATTTCCGCCGTCGCGGCGGCGAGCATGTCCATTACCTCGCTCGGGTGTGAGTCAACGGTCTTGATGCCGATCAACATACCCGAATCAAGGTCCACGTAACCCGCGGCAAGACACTCGGGAATGCTCTGAACGGCCTGCTGCAGGGCTGAATCAAAATCGGACATTGGTACTCCTCCTTGTTGGTTGGATTGTTCAACTGCGTTGAATCATGCTCATCCGGACTGCAGCCCATTGCTACTGCCCGGACGATTGCATGAAGCTTTCGAAACGTTCGAGAAACTCGATCTGCTCGCGCGACTGGATCCATCGGCGCTCGATGGTGCGCAGACTGTCGATGGCATCGAGTGCCGACCTGCCCTGCCAGATCCGCCAGGCAGCCAGCGCCGTACCGGTTCGACCGTGCCCGGCATGGCAGTGGACGGCGACCACCTCCCCTTGCTTCAACCACCGCCAGATCTGACGACAAAGCGTCACCGCCTGGGTGATCGTCGGGGCGGTCATGTCGTCGACAGGCACGTGAAAGGCCTGCATGCCGCGCTCGGCCAGCTCGGCTTCACACTCCAGCGGCGCTTCCAGCAGCGTCAGCAGACGGCTTACACCGACGCGGGCGAGCGCGTCGAGATCGTGTTCGACCTCGTTGATCACCCCGGGTCTCGGTGTACCCGCGAGTTGCCCCGGATCAAGCCAGACAAATCCACGCGGACCGGCCCAGGCACTCATTGCCTGGCGGGCCGGCTCCGGCAATGGCGGCGGCGGCGGTGTTTCATCATCGAGCACTTCGGAGTCAATATCGGGGCTGGGACTGGAGCAGGTGCCCAGGCGGATGAATTCACGACCGGCCGCGCTGGCGGGCCCCGAGAAAAAACTCGTCGCCGAAGCCTGCTCGCGGATGCGCCCACTGACCAACAGGACAATGTGCTCGGCATGCGCGCGGGCCTGGCCCTGGTGGTGGGTTGCCATCAGCACAGGCTGTCGTTCAGAAAGGCGACCAAGGAGCGTGAGCACCCGTTTGGCATCAGCCTCGCCGAGGCCCACAGTGGGTTCGTCCACGCACAACAGAAGCGGGTCGCACATGCACTGGCGCAGAATGGCGATCAGACGCTGGTCAGCAAGGCAGAGATCGACCACCGGCTGATCGAGGCAAGCCAGCAGATCGCTGCAACCAAACCGTCGGAGTGCTCGCGTTAGCGCCTGCCGCTGCTGGGGCAGGGTCAAACTCGAGCGATCGGGTAACCCGCTGACCAGATTCTCTTGAACGGTCGAGACCAACAAGCGGGCATCCTGGACCACGAGGCTCGGCCAACCGGACTCACCCGGCATCAGGCCCTGGTAACGCATTTCTCCCCAGGTCTTGAAGCTGGCGTTCTGCCGGTTCAATCCGCAGATCGTGCGCAATAGCGTCGACTTGCCGACACCGGTTGGCCCCATCAGTGCGATCAGGCCCTTGTCCGGGATCTCAAGATCGATTTCGGCGAGAACGACGCGATCGCCAAAGCCCGCGCCGAAGCCGTCAAGCCAGAGAACCGGTCTAACCAACGAAGCCGGCTGACTTTCGCCCATCATGCAGACTGGCGACGCTGGCCAGCCGGACCCAGCTCAGCGGCCAGCGCCATCAAGGCGACCTTGACGTCGGTGCGTTCGCGTGCGTCGACCTCGAAGACCGGCAGCCTGTGGCCGAGACGCTCCAGCTCCTCGCGATAGGTCGCGATTCCAGGAAGCGGCGACAAGTCACTTCGGGTTACGCCGACCACTGCGGCCGCCCCGCGGCGCTCGAGCAGGGAACCGAACGATTCCAGGTAGAAGGCCATGTCGGCAAGCGGATCGGGGCGTGCATTGTCAACCAACAGAATCAGGCCAATCGCACCATGGGAGAGAATCTCCCACATGAAACTGAAGCGTTCCTGACCCGGCGTGCCAACGATCTGGATGGTGAGTGTCGAATCGATCCGCAATGTGCCGTAGTCCATCGCCACCGTCGTGCTCTGCTTGCGTTCGGCAACATCGTCGCTGGCGCGCGCATCTGTCTTCACCACCGGCGAATCGCTCACTGCCGCTATGGCCGTGGTCTTTCCTGCGCCTACCGGCCCGGCAAACAGAATCTTGTTCAGCTGGTTTGCCATTGCTAAAGCCCTGCAATCCGCTCGAACAGCCGCGACCAGAAGCTGCCCGAACCTGGCGCCTCGGTAGCTTCGGGCGGGCGGCTTCCCGCCCCCGCTTTCGGTTGCGAGCTGATCACCCGCACATATCCGGCCGCAGTCACCGCGCTGTAGAAACGCAGCGCATCGTTTTCCGGGATCCGCAGCATTCGATAAGCGAAAGACAGACTGGTCGGCCGGCGCGTAAGCAGCGAAGACAAGGGCAGCACGTGGCGGGTATGGGGCAAGCGGGTGAAATTCGGCCAGCAAAGGAGCTCGATCACATCGAACGGCTGGCATTCGTTCAGCAGTGCCCCCGACGGCCCGTACCAGGCCGACTGATACAGAAGCTCATCGACTGGTCGCGCCGGCCAGTCGGCATGCGAAGTCGCCTGGCACGATACTTCCAGGGCCGAGGCGGGCATGGAGAAGAATTCGGAAGGATTATCGATCTCGGCACGATATCGGCCAGAATCACCATCCAGCCAGATGCACCCTTGATCGCGAATTTCGAGGCAGGTCGTACCTGGCCGTGAGAGCGCATTTCGAAAGCTATCGAGCAGGCAATCATCGGCAGCGTAGCGGCGCACGTTGCTCGAAATTCCGCGCCCGGTCCGCGCCAGATCACACTGCCCGGAATCGTTACTGGTTGAATGATGCATAGGTAATCCCCCGATTCGATTCACTGTTAAATCACACGCCGGCAGAAGCCCGAAATAGCGCCGACGCCGTGCAGGCATCACCCGTACCGACCGGATCGAACGCCGTAACGACGGCCTTTGAGGAAGGCACCGGGGTGCTCCGGCGCCATTTCTGCTTCACCTGGAAAAACATGCAACCACAATCCCTTTTGAAAGCCCGCACTCATGATTGATGCCTTCACGACAGCCTGTCTATCGGGGATTCCCTGATTTTCCTCGGTGGGCGAAGCGTGGCATGATATGCGTTGTTTCTAATTCAACCAGCAAGCGATGCATGCGCGATTCCGCCATCCACGTCTCGATCCTGATCAACAGCGATATCTTTGCGCGCGGCCTGCAACAAGCGCTGATGGAGATCGGCCGCGATGACGTGCGGGTTTTGATGCAATCGCCGGCACAAGCGATCGACTCGATCGCCCGGGGTTCACTCAGCATCCTGGTCCTGGATGTCGAACT
The DNA here is from genome assembly GCA_964417745.1 of uncultured Wenzhouxiangella sp. Taxonomy (GTDB): domain Bacteria; phylum Pseudomonadota; class Gammaproteobacteria; order Xanthomonadales; family Wenzhouxiangellaceae; genus Wenzhouxiangella. The sequence continues at coordinate 7,467 of CAYQJJ010000027.1, read as the reverse complement.
GGCACCACAAGTCGTGCCCGCCCTGTCGCGGGGATGTCGCAAGCCCAAGGTGATCATGGTTTCTGAGCGACGGCATGCCGGGGCCGCACTGCCGGTCCAGGCAGAGCATTCCTGTGGCTTCTTCCCGGCCCGGGCACCGGAATCGCGCCTGAAGTACTACCTGAGCCTGATGATCGATTGCGAGCGTCGCGCCCTGGGCGCGGATGCCTGCCGGGACTGCCCGGTGCCCAAGAGCCTGAAGCCGAAGAATCTGCCCCTGACCCGACGCGAGTCGGAAATCTTCGGGTTGCTCGGACTGCTGCACACCCATATGCAAATCGCCGAACGGCTCAGCGTAAGCACCAAGACCGTCGAAACCCACTGTGCCAATATCAAGCGCAAGCTCAATCTCGCCAACAGCCGCGAATTGCTGCAATCAGCCATTGACTGGACCGAGGGCCGCTAGAGAACGAGATCGGGACAGGTATTTTTCGCGACAGATATTTACACCATTCGCCAGGCATCCCAACCAATGGTTGCGTCAGGACCAGGCACAAAAACCTTCTACCGCACTATCGGCGTGGCCGAAGCCCTGGTCGCCAAAAGCCGACACCATGGGCAAGTCTTGAAGGAAAGCGGTACCGGATGACTATTGGCACAGGTGCCTCCCACGCAGGTCACCTAAACTTGCCGAACATCATCGGAGCAAGAGCCCATGGCAAAGCAGCCCATCGACCGGCTGAGAGTCGCAGCGACCGTTGTCATCACGGTTGCCATCTGGGGCCTCCTCGCCTGGCAGCATAACAATGCAGGCGTCCCCGCCCACCACCTGCTCCACAACCCGGATCTTCCGAGGGTCTCCAACTGGTTCGGGGGCGTACTGCTGCCCGTACTGGCCTGGTTTCTGCTGGGCCTGACCAGGCGTCGCATGAAGGCCGCGGACTCGGCCAGCCTCAATCCCGTCCTTGTCGGCCTGGTGGCCGGCCTGGCTTTCGGCGTGGCCATGTCGATCACTTTCTTCAACGGCCACGAGTCGGTCACCAGCTATCTGTTTTTCGGCCTGCTACCGTTGGCCTTGTTTGTACCAGTGCATCGGCCAGAGTGCCTGCTCGGCTTTGTGCTGGGCATGAGCATGGCCTTCGGCGCCGTCTTGCCGACCCTGTTCGGCACCCTCATGGCGGTGGCGACATCGGTGATTCATCGTTTGATCGGCTTGCCGCTGCAGCAGCTGGTCGGCCTGCGGGCGGACACAAGCTCGCAAGGACTCCAATGACGAGCATGCGAGCCATCGTCCAGGATCGATATGGCGCGCCCGATGAGGTGTTGCATCTACGGGAAGTCCAGATTCCCGAGCCTGCTTCGGACGAGGTGCTGGTGCGCGTTCGGGCAGCCTCGGTCAACCCCGACGTGTGGCATGCAGTCAGCGGCTACCCCCGGGTCATGCGCCTGATGGGCGCGGGGCTTCGAAGGCAAAAGCAGCCGATCCCCAGCCTGGACATGGCCGGTGAGGTAGAGGCCGCGGGGCGCGATGTAGTCGACTTCCGCCCCGGCGATGCGGTTTTCGGCGAAACCCACGACCAGATTCAGTGGGTCAACGGAGGCGCCTATGCCGAATACGTCTGTGTGCCACAGCACGTCTTGTCGCTCAAGCCCGAGGGCATCACGTTCGAGCAGGCCGGCTCGGTCCCGACCTCCGGGATCATTGCCCTCGTCAACCTTCGCAAGCACATCGGCTCCAAGCCCGGTCAGCGCATCATGATCAACGGTGCCGCCGGCGGTGTGGGCAGTATCGCCATTCAGATGGCAAAGGCCAGCGGGGCATTTGTTGTTGCCGTGGACCACACCACCAGGCTCGACTACATGCGAACGCTGGGTGCCGACGAGGTCCTGGACTACACGCAAGAGGACGTCACCCGGCTCGATCAACGCTTTGATCTCATCGTCGACGTGGCATCGACGCTGTCGCTTTCCGACTGCAGACGAATATTCAAGCCCGAAGGTACTCATGTCGTCATCGGTCACGATCACTACGGCGTAAAAGGTCGCCGTACACTGGGCGGCATACCGCATTTTCTCGGCCTCATGATTCGGGCGCAATTCGATCAGCACCTGGACAGGTCGTGGTTCGAGACGATGGAAAAGCGCGATGCCATGGAAATTCTGAGCGGCATGATCGAGGGCGGGCAGCTGACTCCGATCGTGGCCCGCACCTTCCCACTGGCCGAGGCGCCCTCGGCGATCCATTGCCTGCAAGCAGGACAGGCACCCGGGCGAATCGTCATCGTGCCGTAGGACGCGGCAGCGTCCAATAAGATGGCGCATAAGCCGAACGCCAGCAGCCAGCAGGACCGGATCCGGATAAGGTAGTTGGATGCAAGCTCTCATGGAAGCGAGTGAGATACAGTCGATGAGTGGATCGCTGCCGGGATCGTGAATCCGGCAACCGGGTCGGCAGCGCCGATAGCCATGAAACCTTGGCCATCCCAGGTCTCGCTCCAGAAACGCGCAGCCTGGCGGGAAACCTCCACGTTGTCCATCTCCGGAGAAACGGGCTGCCGACGCGGCCCTTGGCCGCCACCTTCACATCAACGGGGCGGACCCCGCCTTTTCATCTCAGCAGCAATTGCTCGGCCATCCTCGCCCTGCCCCATGAGCTTGTCGATGATATTGCGATAGCTGTCCGCATCCTTTTCCTGACTCAACTTGAATACATGATCGACCCGCGTGATGTCGACTTCAAAAGCCACGATCGCTTTCATCAACTTGTGTCTTAGCTCCGGAGGCAGATTGAAGAATACAGTGGGTGATTCATGGTCGCCATCTTCAAAGTACAGGCTGGTTTTCTGCAGCATCGCTTCGAGCCCGGCTTCGTCGAGAAATCGAATCAGACCTCTGGCATGCACACTCATGTAATTCCAGGTCGATGGCACATTTGGATCGCTGTACCATCGGGCGCTGACATAGCTGTGATGGCCACTGAAGACCGCCAGGACATGAGGATTGTCCAGAAATGCCCTGTGATGATCGGTGTTTTTCATGATGTGGCCGCTCAAAACCAGGCGGCCATCCCGCTCTTCGATGAAGACCGGCACCTGGGTGGCTACCGGCTTGCCGCGCGCATCACAACCCGAAACAAACGCGAAGGGATGCTTTTCGATGAAGGCCCGGACAACCTGGTCATCATTGTCTTTGTAGTAAGATAGATCGTACATGGGTTGCCGATGACCTCAAGGTTCCATGGTCTGCAAACGCTGGCTTCATGATGCCACGCGACCTCCTTCAGGCTCAACTGCCAGGGCCAGGGAACCTCTGAATAAGGCTCTTCCCGGTTTTGTGTGGCCCGGTCTGCCATGACTTCTCGGGATTCACAAATTCTGCAGAAACAAAAGTGCTCCGGCAAAAGCAAGCAGCAGTACCAGAAATTTCTGCCATAACGGCATTCCTTCATGTTCGTGTGCGTGTTTCCGGCGAAAATTCGCGCGCGCTTCCTTCTTCAATCGGGATTGATACTGACCGATCAGCTCGAGCGCCCGACGGGCTTCATCCTTTCCGTATACCCAGATGGATGCCTGACACGCACCAAAATTTGATGGGGGCGTTTCGTAATACGCGATACCGTTCTCATCGAGCAGGCTCCGAACCGTTCGAGACTCTTCTTCGCCCGCCCAGCCGGTTCTGAATACGGGAAACGCCGGTCGCGCCGTTCTCATGCTGCTGTCCCAGAATCTGACTCGAACCTATTGTGCCCGAGCTGATAGAGAGACAGGAACGGGAATTTTCAGCAGCGAAGACATTCAGCCCGGGGCCCGAAGCTACCGGCAACGGCCGGGGAAGGCATGCCCGCAGTTCGGAGAATTCGATCGTGCAAGCCTGAAATCCGCGTCCCCTTTACGAAGTTCGGACTGGAAGGCCGAATCAGCGTTGGCAGTCCACTTCGGGGCCCCAATGCATGCGGGCAGCCGGCGGGAACTGAGGAATGGTCCGTATTCGAGAGTTTTTGGCTAGCTGATCTGGTTGACTAGTGGGCGACATCGCCCAGGGCCCGGGCCCGGTCGAGGGCCCGCTGCGCCTCCTGCATACGGCCGGCCTGCTCGAGCGCTTCGGCCTTGAGGAGCCAGCGCTGGCTGCGGTACCGGGCATAACCCGGCCAGCTGACCAGCTCGAGACTTCGTTCAAGCGCTTCGATGGCGGCTTCCGCCTCACCGCCGGCCAGAAGGCAGGCCGCGCGCGACTCGAGCACATCCGCGCGGAGGCTCGTGATTTCAGGCTCTCCCCATGCTTCCATTTCCGCAAGCAGCGCCCGGCCGCTGTCGATGTCTCCCTCTCTGCATTCGATGCGTGCCAGCCAGGCGCGCGGCATCATCGGGGCGTGCGCCGGCGGCCCCTCCTTGGCATCAAAGCGCTCGATCGCTCGCTGCAGTGAAACCCTGGCCTCGGACGGTCGTTCGAGGCGCAGGAGCATCCTGCCAAAATGGTAGTCACGCCAGGCGTACTGCTCGGGCTCCTTGTCCTCGGCCTTCGCCCATTCGCGGGTGCTGGTATCGAGCGCCGCAAGTGCTTCGTCGTCACGGCCGGTGAAGGCGAGCAGTTTGGCCAGGCTGCCGTAAGCGGACGCACGCAGAACGACCGGTCGGTCGAAGATCCGGTCGTAGAGTTCGAGGACCCGACGCAGGCTTTGCTCGGCGGCGTCGAAGCGGCCCAGGGTGATTTGCAAACCTGCCAGGTTACCGAGCGCGACGGCGTGGCCGCGGCTCTCGTCGCCGTTCAGGCGCCGTGCCATGGCAACGGATTGCTCGCGATAGCCCAGCGATTGCTCAAGATCACCGTTTGAATGATGGATCGACGCCAGGGCGTTGAGCGCCTGCAACCGGGTGGCCGGCTGCACAACGTTCCGGTCATCGCCTGTGATGAGTTTCCTGACCGGCTCAAGCAGGCTCAGGGCCGGTTCAACCTGACCCATGCGCCAGGACAGCCAGGCGCGGCGCGTTCTGGCATGAACCCAGGCGTCCCGGGCGCGGGGGCTCCGATCGGCGATGGTTTCGGCCTCCAGGAAGAGCGACTCGGCCCGTTCGGCTTCATTGGCCGCCATGGCCATGTAGCCTTGCAGAGAGAGTGCGCGGGAGAGGTCTTCCGGCCGCCGGTCGGCATGGCGCTGCGCCAGTTCGACCCCCGCCTGCAGCAGCGGTTCAACCTGGTCGTTGCGGCCCAGGGTCATGTACACCTCGGCAAGCGTCAGCAGCATGCCGAAACGCTCTGCATCAGGAATCACCTCGCTTTCAAGCGCGCGCCGAGCCCCTTGCTCGAGCAATGCTTCGGTCTCGGGCAACTCCTCGCGCGGGAGACCCGCCTCGCTGGCTCGAAAGAGTCCGACCAGGAAGTCCCGGAGCGAGCGAGCGCGGACCAGGGCAACTTCGGTTTCGGCCAGCGCGGCCTCGGCCCGTTGCGCCTGATCGCGCGCGTAATCCCTTTCCTGCGCCAATTGCAAGGTCATCCACGCGCCGCCGACCACGATGATCGCTGCGGCCAGCCCGGCAACCATCGAGACCAGCAGATTGCGCTGAACCAGGCGGTGCAGCCGGTAGGCGGCGCCACCTGGGTAGGCGGCAACCGGGCGGCGGGCCAGCCAGTTGGCGATGTCGGCGCCCAGGGCTTCGGCCGAGGCATAGCGTTCTTCGGGCGCACGGGCGGTGGCCCGGGTGATCACGGCGCGAAGATCGGCCGGCAACTTTTCGTCGCCGACCAGGCGCTGAAGCAGCCGCCCGAGCTGCCAGATATCCGAAGCGGTGGTCAGTTCCTCACCGGACCGCTGCTCGGGGCTGGCATAGTCCGGCGTGAGGCCGTAGCTGCTGCCGGGCCCGGTACCGCTGAGGCGGGAGATCCCGAAGTCGACCAGGCGTGGGCGAGCGCGGCGGTCCACCAGCACGTTGGTCGGCTTGATGTCGCCGTGGATCAGGCCGCGACGATGGGCGTGGTGGACCGCCCGGCACAAGGTTCGGACGAGCCCCAGCCGCTCGTCCAGCTCCATCGTGTCAGCAGCGGCGTCGATGGTGGTGCCGTCGACATGGTCCATGGCAAACCAGAGCATGCCGTCTTCGGTTTCGCCGCCGTCGATGACGCGGGCAATGTTGGGATGGTCGAGGCTCGCCAGCAGCTGGCGCTCGCGCAAGAGCACACCGTGCCCCCCGGGAACCGGGCGGTCGCCGCGCAACCACTTCAGAGCGACCTGCTGTGTGTAGGCGCCGTCGTCGCGTTCGGCCAGGAAGACAACTCCGCTGCCTCCGCGACCGATCTCGCGCACGATTCGCCAGGCGCCGATTCGTTCGCCGGACTCGGGTTCGCGGACCTCGCTCAGGTGCCGCAGGAAGCGGCGGAACAACCGTCCCTCCAGGGCGCCGCCAGGCCTGAGGGGATCGTCACTCATGATGTCAGTCTGCGACTGAGCCAGTCCCGGGCGCGCTGCCAGTCGCGCTGTACCGATCGCAGGGAACGCCCGGTGGCTTCGGCGGTTTCCTGTTCGGTCAGGCCGGCAAAGAATCGACATTCCAAGACCCGGGCCTGGTCCGGGTCATTTTCGGCAAGGCGTTCGAGCGCCTGCTCGACCGCCAGGAAGTGCTCGGCCTCGGCCCGCACGCTGGCATCGTCTTCGCGCAGGTCAAAATGCTGCGCGCCACCGCCACGCTTGTCGGCCAGGCGTTCGCGCGCGAAGTCGCAAAGCAACTGACGCATGACTCGGGCGGCCAGGTTGAAAAAATGGGCGCGATCGTTGACGGCCAGCTCGCCGCTGTTGAGAAAGCGCAGGTAGCACTCGTGGACCAGCGATGTGGTATCGACTGCATCGGAGCCCTGCCGACAGAGATGGGCGAGCTGCTTGAGGTCAACATAGAGCAAGGCCACCAGTCGGTTGAGAGCCGGCTGATCTCCATCACTGGCAGCGCGCAGAAGTTGCGTGAGCTCGCCGGGCATGATCGCCACCACGGTCGGAACCTGAAAAATAGCGTATCACGGGTATAGGGCGAAGAAACAGGTCCACCCGCCATGTCCTTTTTCCTGGCGTTTGATGTGGACTCCGGACTCGACTACGATTGCCACGGGCACTGAGGGACAAGCTGAATGTCTGCCGGGCTGGTAACTGACGGGACAGCGGAGTTGCGGGGCATCGAGATCATCGGTGCTGATTTGCTGATGGCGCTGGCTGCTGTCGAGCGTATCGAAATCCTTGCCCAGGGCGCCTCGGCCATTTCCGGCAGCCCGGTGCTCGACCCCGGCGAAACGCGCGGTTTCAGCTTAGAGCGGTATGACGGCTACGGCCGCATCAGATATCTGCGTTACCAGCAGAGCTGGTAGCGGCAGAGTTCGAAGAAAAGCCGGACTCCTGTGACTCAGTGACACCAACCGGCACGCTCGGCTGACAGCGGTGGCCCCCTGGTTGTCGGATTGAATCGGGCCCGCTGGCGAGCCACTGGACGCGTTCGACCGTCAGGCCGCGCT
>CAYQJJ010000026.1:0-17844 GCA_964417745.1 uncultured Wenzhouxiangella sp. | reverse complement strand
GTGCCCTCGTCGATGGCGCGCTTGGCATCGAGCTCGGCCGCGACCTCGGCCCCGCCGATCCGATGGGTGCTCACGCCGGCCGCATCGAGCGCCTCGGACAGCTCGCGATTGGGAAGCTGCCCGGCGCAGATGACGACATGGTCGACTTCCAGGCAGCGCGTCTGCCCGTCGACGGTGATATGCAGTCCGGCATCGTCGATGCGCTCGTAGTTCACGCCGGTGAGCATGTTCACGCCGAAATGTTTCAGCGAGCTGCGGTGAATCCAGCCGGTGGTCTTGCCCAGCCCCTTGCCGGGCTTGGTGGTCTTGCGCTGCAGCAGGTAGACCTCACGGGCCGGCTTGTCGAAGGCCGGCTCGAGACCCTCGACGCCGCCGCGACGCTCGAGCTGCATGTCAACGCCCCACTGGCGGAAAAAATCATCCGGCCGGGGCTGGTCCGGATCCGGCTCATCCGGCACCTCGCCATGGACCAGGAATTCGCTGACGTCAAAACCGATACCGCCGGCGCCGATGACCGCAACGCGACCACCGACCGGTTTGCGGTGAAGCAGCACATCGATATAGCTGAGCACGCTGGCATGGTCCTGGCCGGGTATTTGCGGATCGCGCGGCACCACCCCGGTAGCGATGATGACCTCGTCAAAGCCTTCGGCCGCCAGAAGCCCGGCATCGACGCGGGTATTGAGACGCAGCTGAACCCCGGTCAGCTCGATACGGCGCTCGAAATAGCGCAGGGTCTCGACGAACTCTTCCTTGCCCGGGATGCGCTTGGCCATGTTGAACTGGCCGCCGATGCGCTCGGATGCATCGAACAGGGTCACCTGGTGGCCGCGGCTGGCGGCGGTGGTCGCGGCAGCCAGCCCGGCCGGCCCGGCGCCGACCACGGCGATGCGTCGCGCGGCCTCGGCCGGGCCGATGACCAGCTCGGTCTCGTGGCAGGCGCGCGGATTGACCAGGCAGGATGCGGTCTTGTTCTGGAACACGTGATCGAGGCAGGCCTGGTTGCAGCCGATGCAGGTGTTGATTTCATCGGCACGGTCGGTGCGCGCCTTCTCCGCCCACTCGGCATCGGCCAGAAACGGCCGGGCCATGGAGACCATGTCGGCATCCCCCCGGGCCAGTGCCGCCTCGGCCGTGTGCGGCATGTTGATCCGGTTGGTGGTCACCAGCGGCAGCGAGACCGAGTCCCTGAGCTTGCGTGTCACCCAGGTGTAGGCCGCGCGCGGCACCGAGGTCGCGATGGTGGGAATGCGTGTCTCGTGCCAGCCGATGCCGGTATTGATGAGGGTCGCGCCGGCCTGCTCGATGGCCTGGCCGAGGGCGACCACCTCCTCCCAGCTGCTGCCATCGGCGAGCATGTCGAGCATCGACAGCCGATAGATGATGATGAAGTCCTCGCCGACGGCCTCGCGCGAGCGGCGCACGATCTCCACGGCCACGCGCATCCGGTTTTCGAAACTGCCACCGAAGCGGTCGCTGCGATGATTGGTCCGCGGCACCAGGAACTGATTGATGAAATACCCTTCCGAGCCCATCACCTCGATGCCGTCGTAGCCGGCCTTGCGGGCCAGCCTGGCGGTACGCACGAAATGCCCGATGTGGCGCTCGACGCCGCGCGTCGACAAGGCCCGGGGCTTGAACGGGTTGATCGGTGCCTGGATCGCCGACGGGGCGACCGAAAACGGATGGTAGGCATAGCGCCCGGCATGCAGGATCTGCATGCAGATGCGCCCGCCGGCTTCATGCACGCCATTGGTCAGCTTGCGATGGCGCATGACTTCCCAGCGATTGGTGAGCTTGGAGGCCAGCGGCGCAAGCGAGCCGCGACGGCTCGGTGCGATGCCGCCGGTCACCATCAGCCCGGCGCCGCCACGCGCACGCTCGACAAAATACGCGGTCAGACGATCCCAGTTCCAGACCCGGTCTTCCAGGCCGGTGTGCATGGAGCCCATCAGGATGCGGTTGGGCAGCGTGGTAAAGCCGAGATCGAGTGGCTCGAACAGGCGGGCGTAAGCCGGGGTGGCGCTGGCAGGCAAGATCTTTCTTCCGGAAAGTGACAGGCCCCTATTATGCCGACTCGGCCGCCACGGCGTCGTGGGTTCCCTAATCGTCGATCAGGCGCTCCATCATGCGCAGCCGCTTGCGCAGGCCCTCGACTTCATCGAGCAGGTCGAGCACCAGCGGCAGGCTCGCCGTTTCGACACCCAGGTCGCGCTGCAGTCGCCGGGCCCGGTGTACGCGGCGAAACTGGGTTGCGCTGAACGCCCACTGCGAGCGCCCGGAAGGTCGCGGCTCGGCCACGCCCTCTTCGACCCACTCGTACAGCACCTCGCTGGAAATATTGCACACCCGGCACAGCTCCTCGAGCTCGAGGTCCTGCTCGAGAATTTCACTTACCGGCAAATCACGCTGCTTGCTCATGACTGGACCTCCATACCGGCACGCGGGTCGAAGTCCTGCTCGCGCCGGAGCGATTCGTAGAGTTCACGCTGGCGTTCGGTCTCGGCGGCCGGCACCACCACCTTGATGACGACATACTGGTCTCCCGGCGACTTGCCGGGCAGGCCGCGACCCTTGAGCCTCAGGCGCTTGCCGCTGCTCGACCCGGCCGGAATGTTCATCGACACCATGCCGGCCAGGGTGGGCACGGAAACCTTGCCCCCCAGCGCGGCTTCCCAGGGCGCCACGGGCAGACTCAGGTGGATATCGCGACCGTGAGCCTCGAACAGCCGGTGGGGCCGCAGCCGCACTTCGAGATACAGATCCCCGGGCGAACCGCCGCCGATCCCGGGCTCGCCCTGCCCGGCGAGGCGAATCTGCTGGCCCTCGGCCACCCCGGCCGGAATCCGCACATCGATGTGCTGGTCGCGCTGGCGGACCGAACCGTCGGCCGCGACCTCCGGCCGACCCAGGCTGAGCCGTCGGCTGCCGCCGTGAAAGGCGGTTTCCAGATCAACCTCGATGGTGGCATGGCTGTCACGCCCGCGCGAGCGCGATCTGCCGCGGGCCCGGCCGGCAGCGGGTCCGCCACCGCCGAAAAGGCTGGAGAAAAAATCGCTGAACCCGGACAGGTCCTCGGAGCTGAAGCCGCCGCCACGCTCGAAACCACCCTCGAAGCCGGGCGGCGCCTGGAAGTCATCGCCCTGGCGCCAGCCGCGGTTTTTCAGGTCATCGTAGGCCTTGCGCTTTTCGGCGTCCTTGAGCGCCTCGTAGGCCTCGCCGATTTCCTTGAAGCGCGCCTCGGCGTCGGGTTCGGTGCTGACGTCGGGGTGGTATTTGCGCGCCAGCCGGCGATAAGCCTTCCTGATTTCATCCTGGCTGGCACTGGGCTCGACGCCGAGGGTCTTGTAGTAGTCCTTGAATTCCATGCCGATTCGTTGTTTTCAATCCCTGCATCAAGTTGTGGGGACTGCGCCTGCCCTTTCAACCTGCCTTATTCACCACCCTTCCGTCGCGAGACGCGTCCAGGTGCTGTGGCTGGGGCGCTTCGCGACCGAGCGAAACGCCCCAGACGCAGTGCCTGGGAGTGTCGCAGTAGGCAGGGTGGCGAATAAGGCAGGTTCAACGCCCGGCCGCCTGGACCATCCAGCGATAACGGCTGTGCTGCGAGCCAATTTCATCGTCCAGGGCACGCACGGCCCCGGCTACATCACGCGCATCGGCCCGACCAAGCGCGTGGTCGGCGAGCGCCTCGATGGCCTGCGCCTCCAGAATCCGCCAGCCGCCGAAAGCCAGCCGCTGGCGCAACTCGAAGCAGGCGCGGGCCTGTCGCGAACTGGCCTCGAAACGCTCTGACTGATACCACCACACAGCCGCCTCGCAGCGGGCATGGGCCAGCAGGGAGCGCGCCGACTCTCCGGAAGATTCGAGTTTGTCGATAATCTCGGCCAGCCCATCGCCGGGCTCGGTAATGCCAAGCCGACCCGCGGCCAGGAGGCGCTCGATTCGTGCCAGCAGGGTGTAGGGGTGTCGCTCTCCCAGGCGCTCGACGAACACGGTTTCGGCGGCGCGGAAGTGCTCGAGGGCGGTCTCGTCATCACCGCGCGCGCGGGCCAGCTCCCCGAGCCCGATCCGGGTGCTGGCGTAGTCGGGCGTCTGCTCGCCGACGTATCGGGCCATCATCGAGCGGGCGTTGTCGAGCAGCGTTTCGGCCTCGGCAAAGTCGCCGCGCACGACCAGCATGCGTGCGAACTGAAGCTTGGCGGCGGCCAGCGCCCCGGAGCCGCCGAAGCGATCGCGCCGGACGCGAATGGTGTTGCGAAAGCGCATCTCGGCCTCGTCCATGCGCCCGAGCCGCTCGAGCGTGACCGCCAGGTTGTGGGTGTTGGACAGCGCATCCGGCGACTCGCCGCGACCGAGCGCATACCAAAGCGCCTCGGCCGCCTCCATGTGCCAGACCGCCTCGTTGAGTCGCCCTCCGAGCAGGTAGGTTGCCGCCAGGTTGCCCTCGGCGCGCGCCAGAATCGGCCGCGGCCCTTCGGAGGCATCCTGCGCCAGCGCCCGGGCCCGCGAAAGATCCTCGAGCGCACCCTCCCAGTCACCCCGCTCGCGCCGCAGCCGCCCGCGCATCTGCAGTGCGTCCGAGAGGCGCTCGGCGTGGTCGCCGGACAGACCGCCGATCAGCCCGACAGCCTGATCGGCCATGTCGAAGCCGCGCTCGATCTCGCCGCGCCGGTGCAGCACCATGGCCTGGTTGCGATAGAGCCGCGCCCGCAGGGCATCCGAACCGCTGTCACCGAATTGCGCCTGGATGGTATCGAGCAGCTCGCTGGCCGAGGCGTAGTCTTCCAGCGAGATCAGGATTTCGGCGATCACCACCTGGATCTCGGCGCGCGCCTCCGGGACATCGCGCATCCACTCGCCCGCCGCTTCGGCGGTCTCGTCGAGCAGTTCGCGGGCGGTCAGCTCGCCGGCATCCTCGGTCAGGCTCGAGACCTCGCGAAACAACAGCGCCAGATGATCCTTGACCGCCAGCGACACGGCTGCCTCGTGGCGCGCGATATCGCGCTCTTCGGCGGCGATGCGCGCCTGCCAGACCGACCCGCCGAGGCCGACAACCAGGCTCAGCACGGCCAGCCCGCCCAGCGCCGCGGCAACCGTGTGCCGGCGCATCCACAGGCCCAGCCGGGCCGGCGGAGACAGCGGCCGGGTCCGCACCGGGTAGTGATCGCACAGGCGCTGGATCTCCAGCATCAGACCGTTGACGGTGGCATAACGCTGTTCGGGGTCGGACGCCGTGGCACGATCGATGATCGCCTGAACATCCTTCATCCGGGCAAAGTCCCGCCACGGAGCTCGAGGATGCCCGGCCGGGGACGATGCACTCGGCGCGCAGCCGTGAACCAGCCAGTGCAGGAACGCACCCAGGCTGTAGATGTCGCTGGCGGTCGAAATCGGCTCACCGCGACGCTGCTCGGGCGCCGAGAAACCCGGCGTCATGGCACTGGGAGGCGCCTGATCCGGATCGGCATCGAGCATCTGGGCAATACCGAAATCCAGGAGTTTGACCTGGCCGTGAGTGTCGATCGCCAGGTTGGCCGGCTTGATATCGCCGTGGACGACCAGGCTGCGGTGGGCATGGACCACGGCCGAGCAGACCTCGGCGAACACGTTCAGCATGCGCTCGGCGGACAACCCTTCGTCGTCGACCCAGCGCTCCAGGGTCTGGCCATCGACCCACTCCATGACCAGGTAGGGTCGAGCGTCATCGGCAACCCCGCCGTCGATCAGACGGGCGATCGAGGGGTGGTTGAGGCGCGCCATGAGCTGGCGCTCGGACTCCAGCACTCGCGCCAGATCCTGCTGGCGCGAGCGAATCAGCTTGATGGCCACCTGCATCTCGAAGGCCCCATCGGCGCGCTCGGCGCGGTAGACCTCGCCCATGCCGCCAGCCCCGATGCGTTCGAGAATCCGCCAGGGCCCCATGCGCAGCCCCTGGCCGAGGGTCGTGGGCGGACCGAGCTGGCGCTCGTCGAGCGCGCTGGCGGCCAGGTGCCGGGCGTTGCGGTCGATGAACCCGGTCGGTTCGGCGGTTGCCTGCAGCAGGCGCCCCAGCCAGAAACCCAGGCGCGGCGCGCGGCGCTGGCAGCGAGCCACGAACGCCGGGCGTTCCTCCGGCAAATGCTCCAGCGCCCGGTCAAGAAGGTGGTCCAGCATGCGCCGCCGCTGCGGCGTCAGCCGGCCACCGCGCTTGCCTGGTCGATCACTCATTCAAGCTGCTCGCTTTCGAGCTCCAGCAGCAACCAGGCGCGCGCACGCTCCCAGTGGCGTTGAACGGTTCGCACCGAGATTCCGAGCATTTCGCCGATTTCCTCGGCCGTATACCCGCCGAAGAAGCGGGCGATGACCACCTCGGCCAGCTCGGGATTCATCTGCTCGAGGCGCTCGAGCGCATCATTGACCTGCAGTACCGAGCGCTCTTCCTGGTACGGGGTGTCGGCAACCAGGTGCTCCTCGATCGACTCGGCCGCCTGGCCGCTGCCGCGCTTGGCGGCCATCTTGCTGCGCGCATGATCGACGATGAGCTGGCGGATGGCCAGGTAGGACAGGCGCTTGAGATGCAGGCTGTTGTGAATCGGCTGGCCGGAAGACTGGCGGAGCTTGAGGAAGGCCTCGTGCACCAGCTCGGTGGTCTGCAGGGTCGGGTTCGCGCCCAGCCGGGCCTGCTGACAACGCGCGACCTGCCGCAGATCATCGTAGATCAGCGGCAGAATCTGGTCCATCAGGTCCGGCGAGTCCTTCAGCTCGGCCAGAAGCTGGGTGACATCCCCTTCGGCGGCTGGATCGTTGCGCGGCAAGGTGGTTCACGGGTTCATTGAATCAGCCGGTAGTGTGCCACAGTCGGCAGACTTCAGCTCCGGCACGAACCACGCTTGACTGTATAAATATATAATTCCGGCATGGTCGCCTATGCCGAACTGCACGCGCTCAGCGCCTTCAGCTTTCAACGCTCCGCTGCCGCGCCGCCGGAGCTCGTCAATCGCGCCCGGGCGCTGGGCTACCGGGCGCTGGCGGTTACCGACGAGTGCTCCATGGCCGGCGTGGTGCGTGCCCACGAGGCCGCGCGCGAGTGTGGGCTGAAACTGATCATTGGCAGCGAGATCGAGACGGAAGACGGCTTGCGGCTGGTTCTGCTGGCGCCGAGCCGGTCGGCCTACAGCCAGATCTGCCGGTTGATCACAAGGGCACGACGGCGGGCCGGCAAGGGGGCGTACCGGGTTTCGGGGGAGGATCTGGAAGAAGGACTCGATGAGGTGCTCGTGGTCTGGAAGCCGGAGATGATCAATGCCCCGGCCGTCGGGAACACCACTCCGGCCGACGACCGATCACGAACCACCGGCCACGGGCCGCCAGACCACCGGACCGCCCGACATCTCAAGGGCCTGTTCGGCCAACGCCTGTGGCTGGGCGCAACGCGGCTGCTGCAGCCCGGGGAACAGGCATGGTTCGGGGAGCTGGAGCGGCTGGGGCGGCGCCTCGGCATCCCGCGGCTGGCCTGCGGCGACGTGCGCATGGCCACCCGCTCGAAGCGCGCGCTGCTCGATGTGCTCACCGCACTGCGGCTCGGGCGATCCGTCGCCGACTGCGGCCTGGCACTCGCCGCCAACGGCGAACGCCACCTCAGGCCAATCAGCAGTCTGGAAAGGCTCTATCCGCCGGGGTGGCTGGCCGAGACGGTGGCAATCGCCGAGCGTTGCGCGTTTTCCATGGACGAGCTCGACTACCGCTACCCGGAGGAGCTGACGCCGGCGCCGCTGACGCCCGAGCAACACCTGCGCCAGTTGACGCTGGCCGGCATGCGCGAGCGCTACGGCGACCCACCCCCCGAAAAAGTCCGGGCGCTGGTCGCGCGCGAGCTCGGGCTGATCGCTGAAATGGGGGTGGAAGCCTTTTTCCTGACCGTCCACGACGTGGTGCGTTTCGCCCGCTCGCGCGGCATCCTGTGCCAGGGACGCGGCTCGGCCGCCAACTCGGCGGTCTGCTACTGCCTGGGCATCACCGAGGTCGACCCGGCAAAGCAGCAGCTCTTGTTCGAGCGCTTCATCTCCAAAGAACGCGACGAACCCCCCGACATCGACGTCGATTTCGAGCACGAGCGCCGCGAGGAGGTCCTGCAGTACCTGTTCGAGAAGTACGGGCGCGAGCGCGCCGCCCTGGCGGCCACGGTCATCAGCTACCGCCCCCGAAGCGCCCTGAAGGACGTCGGCCGCGCACTCGGCCTGGACCCGCTGCGCATCAACCACCTGACTCGCTCGCTGGCCTGGTGGGACCAGCCCGGGGCCTGGCCCGAACGGCTGCGCGAGAGCGGCTTCGACCCCGAGGCACCGCTGACGCGCAAGCTGGTGGTGCTGGCCACCGAGCTGGTCGGACTGCCGCGCCACCTGTCGCAGCACGTCGGCGGGATGGTCATCTCCGACGCCCCGCTGCACGAGCTCGTGCCGGTCGAAAACGCCGCCATGGAAGCGCGCACCATCATCCAGTGGGACAAGGACGACCTGGAAACACTCGGCCTGCTCAAGGTCGACTGTCTGTCGCTGGGCATGCTGACCGTGATCAGGAAGGCGATTGACTATGTCAATCAAGGCACAAGGAACAAGGTACAAGGTACAAGGAACACGGCCGCCGACAAGACCAGCTCCTTGAACCCTGAGCCTTGTGCCTTGAGCCTGGCCACCATCCCGCGCGAAGATCCGGCCACCTACGACATGCTCTGCCGCGGCGATGCCATCGGTGTGTTCCAGGTCGAGTCGCGCGCGCAGATGGCCATGCTGCCGCGGCTCAGACCCCGCTGCTTCTACGACCTGGTCATCGAGGTCGCCATTGTCCGCCCCGGGCCGATCCAGGGCGATATGGTCCACCCCTACCTCGAGCGCCGCGATGCCCCGGAGAAGGTCGACTACCCCAGCCCCGAGCTGCAAAGCGTTCTCAGCCGCACCCTCGGCGTGCCGATCTTCCAGGAGCAGGTCATGCAGATCGCCATCGCCGCGGCCGGCTTCACGCCCGGCGAGGCCGACCGGCTGCGCCGGGCCATGGCCGCCTGGAAGCGCCGCGGCGGGCTCGAGCCGTTTCGCGACCAGCTCCTCAACGGCATGCGCGAGCGCGGTTACTCGGCCGATTTCGCCGAGCGCATCTACAGCCAGATCTGCGGTTTCGGCGACTACGGCTTTCCCGAATCGCACGCCGCCAGCTTTGCCCTGCTGACCTATTTCTCGGCCTGGCTGAAGCGCCACCACCCGGCCGCCTTCGCCTGCGGCCTGCTCAACAGCCAGCCGATGGGCTTTTACGCACCGGCCCAGATCATCAACGACGTCAAGCGCCACGGAGTGCGGGTGCTGCCGGCCGATGTGCGGTTCAGTCGCCGGGATTGCGAGATTGAAGGTACCAGGCGTGAGGAACAAGGCTCAAGGATCAAGGAACAAGGGACAGGGAACGAGAAACGTCTTGAACCTTGCCCCTTGAGCCTTGAACCTTGTTCCTCGGCAATTCGCCTTGGATTGCGCCTGGTCAAGGGCCTGAAAGCCGAATCCGCCGAGCGGCTGGTCGCGGCGCGCGAGCAAGGGGAGTTCCGGAATGTCGCGGACCTGGCCGAGCGGGCCGGGCTGGACCGGGGGCAGATGCGCGCGCTGGCCGAGGGCGGCGCGCTCAAGGGCCTGGCCGGTCACCGTAACCGGGCCCGCTGGGAGGGCCTGGCCGCGCGCCGCCAGGGCGACCTGCTCGGCCCGGCGCCATTGATCGAACCCCGGGTCAGCCTCAAGCCACCGGCCGCACGCGACGACCTGCTGGCCGACTACGCCAGCCTGGGCCTGAGCCTCGACCACCACCCCGTCGGGCTGCTGCGCCCTGCCCTGGGCCGCCACGTCCGCCGTGCCTCGGAGCTTGCCACAATCGAGAATGGCAGCCGCATCGAGGCCGCCGGCCTGGTGACCCACCGTCAGCGCCCGGGAACCGCCTCGGGCGTGGTCTTTCTCTCACTCGAGGACGAGACCGGCATCATCAACGTCATCGTCTGGCCGAAGCTGGTCGAGCGCTATCGCCGCGAGGTGCTCACCGGCCGGATCCTGCGCATTGCCGGCACCCTGCAGAATGCCAGCGGCAGCCAGCACCTGGTCGCGCGCCGCATCCATACCGAGGACCAGCGCCTGGCCAGCCTGGCGGCCGACTCGCGCGACTTCTGCTGAACCTGCCGTGATGGCCGCTCCGACCCGGTCAGCGATTGATTCTCCTGCCGAGTCCCAGTAGAGTCTGGCGACCCCAACGCCGAGACCGAGCCCGATGAGCCAGACCTCCACCGACCGAAGCCTGCTGCCGCCACCGCCGCCGCTGTATCGCTGGGCAGTGCTGGTCCTCATCAGCCTGGCGATGTTCGGCAACTACTATGTCTACGACTCGCTCGGGCCGGTCATCGACCTGCTGCGCGACCAGCTCGAATTCACCTACGGCCAGGTCGGGCAGCTGGTCTCGATCTACAACATCTCCGCGCTGCTCATTCTCATCGCCAGCGGCTTCTTCATCGACCGTTTCGGCACCAAGGTCGTGATCACGGTCTCCGGCGTGATCTGTGTGATCGGCGCGGCGATGATCGCGGCCACCCCGAGCTTCGAGATGATGCTGGCCGGGCGCTTCGTGCTCGGCCTGGGTGCCGAACCGATGATCGTCGCGGCGATCACCTCGCTGGCCAAGTGGTTCAAGGGCAAGGAACTGAGCCTGGCCTTCGGCCTCAACCTGTCGCTCTCGCGCCTGGGCTCGGCCTCGGCCGACTGGTCGACCTCGTTCGCCGCACCGCTGTATGTCAACTGGCAGGATCCGCTATGGCTGGCCACGGCCATCTGTGGCCTGGCCGTGACCGCTGCAATCCTGTACTGGATCATGGAGCAGCGCGCCGAGTCACGCTACAGTCTGGGGCCGGCCGAAGAGGCCGAAAAACTCAAGTTCCGCGAGCTGTTCACCTTCGGACGATCCTACTGGTACGTAGTCGCCCTTTGCGTGGTGTTCTACTCCACCGTCTTTCCGTTTCGAACCTTCGCGATCGATTACTTCCAGCAGGCCCATGGCATGACGCGCGACGCCGCCGGCCTGCTGTCGAGCCTGCTGCCCATGGCCGCGATCATTGCCACGCCGATCTTCGGCCTGATGGTCGACCGGGTCGGCAAGCGCTCGATGTTCATGGTGGTCGGCTCGCTGGTCATGCTGCCGCTGTTCGTGGCCGTGACCTATCTGCCGCCCGGCCCCGATGTGACGCTGACCATCCCGTTCATCGGCTCCGGCCAGGTGCCGCTGACCCTGCTCATCGTCATGACAGTGCTCGGCGCGGTGTTCTCGCTGATTCCGGCAGTGATGTGGCCCTCGGTGGCCTACCTCGTCGACGAGCGACGGCTCGGCTCGGCCTACGCCCTGATGACGCTTTGCCAGCAGCTCGGCTGGGCGGTCGTGCCGATGATCATCGGCCTGCTCAACGATATCTTCGACGCCTCGCCGGACAACCCGGACGGCTACGCCGCCGGCCTGTGGTTCTACACTGTTCTGGTCGCCATCGGGCTGCTCTTCGCCTGGCTGCTGTTCCGGGTCGAACGCGGACCGCAGGCCCACGGGCTCGAGACCATCACCGCCCATTCCGAAAGCGCGCGCGGTGACCCCGAACAGGACGAACATGCCCAGACCCGCATCTGATTGATGACCGCTGGTCCAGTTACAGTCCGGTCAGTTGATCGCGAATCGAGCGGGTGCGGTCGTGTTCCGGGCCGAAGTGGGTCTCGTTGAGGACCAGCGCGAGCTCGAGTTGCTCACGAGCCTCGTCGATGCGCTCCAGCTGGATCAGCGTCCGCGCCAGGTTGGCGCGGGCAATGCCTTCGAGATGCGAGTCGTTGACCTCGGTCAGCCGGACCGCCTCGCGGAACCACTGCTCGCTCTCGGCCACGGCCCCGGAATCCCTCAGCGCACTGGCCAGACCATTGATGGGATAGGCCAGGTTGATTGAATCCTCGGCAACGGTCAGCCGGACCTGCTCGAGGGTTGCCCGGTAGGTCTCGGCGGCCTCCTCATAGTCGCCGTTTCGCAGCAACACGCCGGCGAGGTTGTTCATCATGGTCAGCGTCTGCGGGTGGGTGGCCCCGAATGCTTCGGCATGCCGTTCGGTCGCCTCGCGCAGCATGCCGACAGCCTCGTCGCTGCGACCCTGAGCGAGAAACTGCAGGGCAATGTCGCTCATGCGCCGGGCAACCATCCCGTCTTCCTCGCCCGCTACGGCCCGGGTCATGGCCAGCCCGTCCTGCATGCGCGCAATGCCCGCCTGCCGGTCTTCCTCGACCAGGCCCAGGAAATGCAGCGCGCGTGCCAGATCCTCGTGCGGCGGATCATGGTGCAGTCGCCAGATTCTCAGCGCCTCGGCAAAGCGCTGCTCGAGGTCATGCGTCCGCGAATCTCCGGAAGGCAGGCGAATCTGGTGAAGATAGGCGCGGCCGAATATGGCCTCGGCGACCCGCTCGTGCTCATCGCCATGACGAAGGCGCCAGAGCGCTTCGAGTTCTTCGAGCATGGGATCGGCCCGCTCCCACTCACCGACCGAGGCAAGCGCCTGGGCCAGTCGCGCCTGGATCTCGAGGGTCGCATCGGCAGTCGGCCCGTGAACCTCGGCCGACAGCGCCAGCGCCTCCTCGAACACGTCCGCGGCAGGCGGCCAGCTGCGCAATTTTTCATACGCTTCCCCGATGACCTCCAGAAGCCGCAGGCGCGCTTCGGGTTCATCGGCCAGCTCGCCACGCACATGGTCAAGATACAGCGCCAGGCGCTCGCCGACGGTGACGATCTGCTCGATACCGGCGTGGTCGACGTTGGCCACCTGGACCATGCCGGTGAGCACCTCGGTCAGGCGCGCGTTCTGCTCGGCGCGGGCCAGCGCGCGGTTGCGTTCCTCGGTCAGGTCAACCGCCTGCAGGGCAATCGTTACCAGGCCGGCAAGGATCAGTGAAAACACCACCGCGGCGGTACCCACAGCGGCCCGGTAGCGGCGGATGAACTTGCCGAGCCGGTAGCGGCGGGTGGCCGCCCGGGCCTGAACCGGCCGGTGCTCCCGGTGGCGTCGAAGGTCTTCGGCCAGGTCGGCCATACCGGCATAGCGCCTGGCCGGGTCCTTGGCCAGAGCGGTCAGAACAATATTGTCCAGATCCCCCCGCAAGCCACGCGCCATCGACTCGGCACGCTGCGGAAACCCCGACGGCTGATCGGTGTTGTCCGGTCGCGCGCGCCACTGCTGGCTGGGCCGGATGGGACCCTGCTCGCAGATGACCCGCATCATCTCGAGCGCATTGTCGCCGGGCACCGTATAGGGCGGGCGATCGCAGAGCAGGCGGTAGAGCAGCAAGCCCATCTGGTAGACATCGGATGCCACCGTGACGGCCTCGCCGCGCACCTGCTCGGGGCTGGCGTACTCGGGCGTCAGCCAGCGTGCCGCGGTCCGGGTCGGGGGCGTTCCGTCTTCGGCGTCCCGGTCGACCAGAGCCTGCCCGAGCCCGAAATCGACCAGCTTGACCTGGCCCTCGGTGGTCACGAGGATGTTCGAGGGCTTGATGTCCCGGTGCAGCACCAGCCGGCCGTGTGCGTACTCCAGGGCATCGCAGACCTGCCCGAACAGCGCCAGGCGGGCATCGATGCTCAGCCGCCGATCCCGGGCATGGCGATCGATCGGAACGCCGTCGATGAACTCCATGGCAAACCACGGCCGCCAGTCATCGGTCATGCCGCCATCGATCAGGTGGGCGATGCCCGGATGCGACAGTCGAGACAACAGCTCGCGCTCGCGCTGAAACTGACGGTAGCTGTCGGGCCCGGGACAGGCGCCGGCCAGCACTTTCAGGGCCACGACCTGCTCGAACCCCCCTTCGACACGCCGGGCACGGTAGACCGCCCCCATGCCGCCGGCGCCGATGGCGTACTCGATCTCGAACGGCCCGAGCCGGGCACCAGGGCCAACGTGACCCGATTCGGCAAGCGCCGCGGCCACCCCGCCGACCCAATCGGGATCGCTCAAGGGCGGAACACCAAGTGCGGCGAGTGGTTCACGGGCAAACCGTTCCAGGCGCCTGGCCCGGTCGGCGTCGGGCGGTGGACTGTCCTGGTCCCCGCTCAATGCACGCGACAGCCATTCGTCGATCGCGCGCAAGCTCACCAACGACTCGTTCATCTTGTCGCCTCCCCGGTGGGAACCGGAGCCATCCGGCTGCCAACGGCACTGATTCTGAAGGGATCCCGTAATTGAGTATACTTTTTACGGGAAGCGGGACAAGCCCTGGCCATGAACAATGCGTTGACGATCACCAGAAAGCTGCACGAATGCCGGCAGTCGAAAAACCCCGAACTCGTGTTCGGCACCCTCATACCGCTGGTCTACGACGACCTCAAGCAAATTGCCCGGCAGCAACTGAGACGGCTCAGACCCGGTGAAACGCTCAACACCACGGCCCTGGTCAACGAGAGCTACGCCAAGCTCCAGCCCAGCGCCGACCTGGACTGGGCCGATCGGCAGCACTTCTTCGCCATAGCCGCCCGCGCCATGCGCCAGATCGTGGTCGACCATGCCCGCAGCATGATGACCCACAAGCGCAGCGGTCAGCGAATCGACCTGGAACTCGAGCGCGTTCCCGACTCGATGACCGGCCGCGCCGACCAGATTGTTCACGTCGATCAGCTGCTCGACCGGCTCGAGACCATCAACCCGGATCTGGCGCGCGTGTTCGAATGCCTCTACTTTGCCGGCTACACCCAGGACGAAACCGCCGCAATGCTCGATATCTCCCTTCGCACCGTCCAGCGCCGCTGGGCCCAGGCCTGCGCCTGGCTGCGCGAACTGGCGAACCAGGGATCGACCTGAGCGATCCGCAGCCCGGTTTTCTCACCGGCAATGGCGGGTTATTCCGGATTTCTCGCAGGAGATCAACAGGGACTGAGTGTGGGCCGATACCACACGCAGCTTCAATCTTGATTTTCGGGAGGAATTCGATGAACAGCAACAAGACCGGTAGTGAGATCAGGGCGTGGTGCAAGTCGGCAGCATTGGTTGTCGTGCTTGCCGGAACGATGGCGACATTTTCAGCTTTCGGTCAGGTGAACTTCCTGATCAACTCGCTGGCCGATGACGGACTGCAGGTGCCGGACGATACGCTGTGCGCCACCGCAGCCAGCGAATGCACCTTTCGGGCCGCGATTCAGGCGGCCAACAATCGCGCCGAGATTGTCATCTTCGAGCTCTCACCGGACCTGGCCACGGATACGCTCGGCCGGTCCATCATCTTTCCTCAATCACCATTGCCGACGATCTCGCAGACGGTCGTGATCCAGGGCCAGTCGCACCCGGAGTTCGACGCGGCCGAGAACCTGCCCCGGTTTCTCATCAGCGGCGCGTCGGCCGGTTCCAGCGCCAACGGGCTGCGATTCGAGGGTGGGTCCGAAGGCTCCCAGGTTCGACACCTGGCCATCCACGATTTCATGCTCTCGGGCATCACCCTGGCAGGTGTCGACGACATCACCCTGCAGGACAATCACATCGGGCTGAGGCCACTGAGCTTCGGAACCTCGGAACCGGCCGGAAACGGAGGATCGGGGCTGGTGGTGACCGGTGCCAACGACAACATCATCGAAAACAACTGGATCGGTGGCAATGGCAGTCACGGCCTGTTTCTGGCCTCGGGCAGCGCCGGCAACCTGATCGTCGGCAATCGGCTCGGTCAACGGCCAGTCGCGGGCGGCACGGGCGTTGATGGCGCCGGCAATCTGGGCAGCGGGATACAGGTGGCCGCCAGTGCCGGAAACGGCAACCTGATCGGGCAGTGCTCCGGCTTTCCTCAGGAAACCTGCCTCAGCAATTTCATCGCCGCAAACGCCGAATCCGGCATTCACCTGCTGGCCAACGACCAGCAAGTACAGGGCAACTGGATTGGCACCATTCCGGAAGATCCCGACAACAGCGACTACGGCAATGGCAATCAAGGAGTAAGGGTCGAGTCGAGCGACAACATCATCACCGGCGGCCTGTTCTTTCGCCAGCAGATCCGCCACAACGCCAGCAACGGGATTTTGCTGGAAGCTGGCGTCAACCAGGTTTCCGGAAACTTCATCCTCGCCAACGGATTCGACGGCATCACGGTTCTCGACGGTGGGCAGGAGATTTCCGGGAATGTCATCGGCGGCCAGGATTGGGGCATCGGGTTCGGTCACTCGTCCGATGCCACGCCCGACGGCCTGGTTCGCATCACCGGCAACCGCATCGGTGTCACCGAAAATGATGAGCCCATTCCCAACAACATGGGCATCGTCGGGTGGCAGGCGGGTTTCTCGCGCATTGGCGATGCCGGAGAGGGCAACATCATCGCCTTCAATACCAATGGAGGCATTGCCTTCAATGAATCGGAAGCAAGCTCGATCCAGTCCAACTGGGTCGGTATCCTTCCCGACGGCACACCGGCCGGAAACGGCGGGCCCGGCATCCAGGTTACCGTGCTTTCCGATGGCGGAACGGGTGGCAGCAAGCGCATCGGCTACCTCGCCCAGGACACGATCCCGATCGATCACATCGAGGCCCCGGATGCGCTGGGCAACATCATCGCCTACAACGGTGATGGTGTTCGTATCGACAGCAACCAGGACAACTTCAGCCTGAATAACAATTCGATTCGGGGCAATCGCTTCATCGCCAACAGCGACCAGGCCATCAACCTTGGTAGCGAGGGCGATACGATCGACCCCGGTGGTGCTGCCGAAGGACCAAACAGGCTGCAGAACTTTCCGGAGTTCAATACCGGCTTCACCTTCTACGACGATGACCAGGATGTCCTGATCTATGCCTACTCGGTCAACACCGCACCAACCAATGCCGCCTACCCGCTCAGAGTGGATCTGTACCTGGCCGACGGGTCGTCTTCACAGGGCCGATACTTCCTGGGTACTTCGCTGTACGAGAGCTTCGATGCAACCGCGGAAGTCGGCGGCAGTCTGACGCCCCCGGCGGGCTTGTCACTGGCAGGCGGTCACCTGGTCGCGACAGCCACCGATTCCGATGGCAACACCTCGCAGTTTTCGGCACCGGTATCGCTCAGCGAACTGCCGGACGAGCTCTTCCGGGACCGCTTCGAAGGGCAATGAGGTCCGGACGGGCTGGTCGAACTCGACCAGCCCGTCCGACTCCAGCGCCTGGCTATCGGACTTGTCGATATCGCGCCCACTCGCGCGTTCGAGCTGGGTCATCCGGTTGGACTACATGTTGCGCCGGTACTCGCCGCCGACTTCGTAGAGCGAATGGCTGATGCGGCCGAGCGAGCAGCGCTTGACCGCCTCCATCAGCGCCTCGAAGGTATTGCCTCGCTGGCGGGCGGTTTCCTGGAGTTCGGCCAGGGCGGCGTCGCCTTGCTCGGCGCTGCGTGAATTGAAGGCCTGGACGTTGGTTACCTGCTGGCGCTTTTCCTCCGCGCTCGAGCGCATCAGCTCGACTTCGCCACCGGCCTGTTCGGTGTCGGCCGAGGGCAGGAAGGTGTTGACGCCAATCAGCGGCAGCGAGCCGTCGTGCTTCTTGTGCTCGTAGTACATCGACTCTTCCTGGATCTTGCCGCGCTGGTACATGGTGTCCATGGCGCCCAGCACGCCGCCGCGCTCGGAAATGCGCTCGAACTCGGCGAACACGGCTTCCTCGACCATGTCGGTGAGACGGTCGATTATGAAGCTGCCCTGCCAGGGGTTTTCGTTGAAGTTCAGGCCCAGTTCCTTGTTGATGATCATCTGGATGGCCACGGCCCGGCGTACCGATTCCTCGGTCGGCGTGGTGATGGCCTCGTCGTAGGCGTTGGTGTGCAGGCTGTTGCA
>CAYQJJ010000025.1:2092-17885 GCA_964417745.1 uncultured Wenzhouxiangella sp. | reverse complement strand
CAAGCCGACCGTTTTCGGCTATCGAGGATATCGGGGCACAAGCCGGGCGTCAAATTCGCGACCGTAAGACACCCAGTGTGATCGTAATCCCGATGAAGATTCCGGTGGCCGGGAGTGGCGAGCGTCGCTTGCGGCGCAAGCGCGAGCGTGTTACGAAATCGGTATTGGAAACCTGATCAATCCGACCGGGAGGCTGTCGATGCGCAAACTGTTCATTGCGGGGTTGGTGGTGTTCGCACTGGTGGCGGTGATGGTGGTCTGGCTGTTTGCGCCCTGGCCACCCAAGCCGGTGGCGGAACGGATTTCGCCGGATGCGCCGTTCGACCCACAGCGCTACGACGGGTCCATGCCGCCGCAACCGGGAGCGCCGGAAGTCCTGATTCTCGGCTCGATGCATTTCGCCCAGCGCGATCATGCCTACACCGATGCGGAGTTTGCGGCCGTCGTCGACGCCCTGGCCGAGTTTGCGCCGGACCTGGTGGCCGTCGAATACCTGCCGCCGCACTACCCGGCCGGCAAGGGCCGGGATTATCGGCCGGACCTGGCCATCGACGAGCGCGCCGAACAGTGGGGTCTTGACCGCGACCGGGCACGCGAGCTGCTCGAGGAAACATCGCGGGCGTCGAGCGATGAAATCGACCCCTGCCGAAGGGGCCGGGCCCACCTGATCAATCGTGACCTGATGAATGCGCTCTACGAGTGGCTGCATCACGACTGCCCCGAGATCGAGCGCCACGACGAGATCGCCGACTGGGCCGGACGCTACGGTCAGGGCGAGACAGCGCGCATTGCCTTTCAGGTCGCCCGTCGACAGGGGCTCGATGGTGTCGAGTCGATCGACTACCAGGGCGACGACGCGCGCTGGTTCATCCACGAACCTGCCCGGGAGCTGATCGGGGAACGGCGCTACCTGACCCTCGTCCGCGAGTTCTGGCCGATCCTGCCGCGTATCGGCACCATGCCGCGCGCCAACCGGCGCCATTACCTGCGGTTCGAGGACGACCTGGTCGCCCATCTGCATCACATGAACTCGCCGGAACATATCGGCTACCAGTACTGGACTTACGAAGAGGTCTATCCGCGCATCGGCTACGAGGCTGCCGGCGCGCGCCAGACGGAGAACTACTGGCTGCGCAATCGCCGCATGGTCGGGTATCTCGAAGCCGCCATCGAGCGCGAGCAACCCGACCGCGTGCTGGTGACGGTCGGCTCCGGCCACAAGTATTTCCTCGACGAGCTCGTCCGCGAAGCCGGTTATCGCTGGATCGATCCGCGCGAGTGGCTACCGCCGCTGGCGGATTGAGCGTTCAGCCGGGCGTGAACGCCCTTTCAGGATGGGGCGAGCCCGCCGTCGCCTCCTCCGGGCTACGAACCCAGCCAGGGTGGCGGCGGCAGGTCCTTGCTGGCCAGAAAGGCCGGGTCGAACAGCTTTGACTCGTAGCGACTGGCCGAGTCGCACAGTACCGTCACGATGGTATGGCCCGGCCCCATCTGTCGGGCCAGGCGCATGGCGCCGGCCACGTTGATGCCGCTGGAGGCACCCAGGTACAGGCCTTCCCGGCCGATCAGGTCCCACAGAACGGGCAGCAGCTCGGCATCGGGAATATGAAAGGCGTCATCGATCGCCGCTCCGTCGAGGTTGCCGGTTACGCGGTTCTGGCCGATGCCTTCGGTGATCGAGCCCGAGCCGGTGGCCTTCATCTCGCCGTGGCGAATCCAGTGAAACACGCCGGCGCCCTGTGGGTCGGCCGCGGCGGCGACGATGGCGCGGCGCTGGCGCTTCAACCAGGCCGAAACTCCGGCCAGCGTGCCGCCTGTGCCTACCGCGCAGATGAAGCCGTCGATCCTGCCGTCGGTCTGTGCCCAGATCTCCGGGGCGGTGGAGCGCTCGTGTCCTTCGCGGTTGGAGGTGTTGTCCCACTGGTTGGCGTAGAAAACGCCGTGCTCGCTGTGCAACGACTCGGCCAGTCGCCTGGCCTGGTGGACGTAGTTGTCGGGGTCCTTGTAGGGCACGGCGGGGACGGGCTGGACCGTCGCGCCCATGCCCCGAAGCGCCGACTTCTTTTCTTCCGACTGGGTCTCGGGCATCACGATGCGGGTTTTCAATCCGAGCGCGTTGCCGGCCAGGGTCAGACCGATACCGGTGTTGCCGGCCGTGCCCTCGACCACGATGCCGCCGGCCTCGATCCTGCCGGCCTCGATGGCATCGCGCAGCATGTAGCTCGCCGCCCGGTCCTTGACCGAGCCGCCCGGGTTCATGAACTCGCACTTGCCCCAGATCTCGCAGCCGGTTCGTTCGGAGGCCAGCGCCAGGCGGATCAGCGGCGTGTTGCCGACCGCGTCGAGGAAATCGCGGGGATTGGTCATGTTATTTGCCGCCATGAAAGCCCGAGTCTAGTCCAGGAGTTTTCAAAATAGCGTAAACCCCGGCTGCGGTGGGGTTGGAAGGGAGATTGTTCTGGTCGGCGGTTCGAATGGGGCTATTGCCACACATCGGTCACCGGCCCACTGCCACTTATCGTATATTCAGGCTATTCACCCCTCCCGAAACCCGTTATAATCCCGCGCCTGCCGCAACGGCAGTCCCGCAACATCGGCGCCGACGTAGCTCAGGTGGTAGAGCAACGCATTCGTAATGCGTGGGTCGGGGGTTCGAATCCCTCCGTCGGCACCATTCGCCTAGCTTCATTTCCCGAGCCCTGGGCCAGCATCTGAGCCAACCACGGCCCGGATTCGAACCCCTGACCCAACAACCGGTTCGAACCGAGCGCCAAAGGCACGAGCTCGCTGGCGCGCAGCGCCAGCCATCCGTCCACCGGCACCAATCAATTGATCGAGGCTCGTGCCGTTTATTCGGCACCGCGGCCTCTGCCGGCTTTTGAGGCGCTAAACTTGGGGCGGATTCAACGCCCACGATGTTTCAATGACCGAAGCGCTGTTTCGTGACGATGCCTACCGCCGCGAGTGCCAGACGCAGGTGGTTGCTGTGGAAGATGCCGGGGTCGTGCTCGAGGCGACTGTGTTCTATCCCGTCGGGGGCGGCCAGCCTGGCGATCACGGCAAAATCGACTTCCCGGGCGGGTGTGGCGAGGTAGTCGATACCCGCCCCGGGGACGCCGGCGCCATCATGCACATACTGGCCGACGGTGCGCCCCGGCCCGGGGTGGGCGACACGGTGAGCGCGTGCATCGATTTCGAGCGCCGCCATCGGCTCATGCGCATGCACACCTGTCTGCACCTGCTCTCGGCGGTGCTGCCCTGGCCGGTGACCGGTGGCCAGATCGGCGACGGCAGCGGTCGGCTCGATTTCGACCTGCCCGAGGCGCCGGACAAGTCCCGGGTCGAGGCCGAGCTCAATGCCCTGATCGAGGCCGATCATCCGGTCGGCACGCGCTGGATCGACGAAGCCGAGCTCGATGCGCGGCCGGAGCTGGTCAAGACGTTGTCGGTCAAGCCGCCGCGCGGCGCCGGGCGCATTCGCCTGGTCGAGATCCCCGGGGTGGACCTGCAGCCCTGTGGCGGCACGCACGTGGCGCGGACCGGGGAGATCGGTCCGGTCACGGTGCGCAAGATCGAGAAGAAGGGCCAGCGCAACCGGCGCGTGAAGCTCGAGTTCGCGGGGGGCTGAGTCGATGATGAACCGACTGCAACGATTTCCGTGGGTCCTGGTGCTCTCGCTGCTGATCCTGTCTGCGTTCATCGCGACGGGCTTCTGGCGCCCCGATAGCCTGCGCGTGGCCGCCGAGCGTGGCCTGGAGTTCACCACCGGGCATTTCGGCTGGCTGTACCTGTTTGCCACCACCGGGTTTCTGATCTTCTGCCTCGGGGTCGGCCTGTCGCGTTATGGCCACATCCGGCTCGGGGCCGATGGCGAGGCGCCGGAGTTCTCGCACGCCAGCTGGCTCGGAATGATCTTTTCGGCCGGCATGGGCGTGGGCCTGGTGTTCTGGGGTGTGGCCGAGCCGATGAGCCACTACATCGATCCGCCGCTGGGCCTGGCCGAGGCGCGCAGCCCGGAGGCGGCGGGCCTGGGCATGCAGTATTCGCTGTTTCACTGGGGCCTCCACCTCTGGGCCACCTTCGCCCTGGTTGGCCTGGCGATTGCCTACGTGCGCTTTCGCCGGCAGCGGCCGGGGCTGATCAGCGAGACCTTCCGCGCCAGCCTCGGCGATCGGGTCGAAGGTCCGCTCGGCCACGGCATCAACATTCTGGCGGTGGTCTCGACGGTGTTCGGCGTGGCGACCACGCTCGGGCTCGGCATCATCCAGATCAACAGCGGCCTGGGTGCGGTGGTCGGGCTCGGCTTCGGGCTCGAGCAGCAGTTCGCCATTCTCGGCGGGGTGGCGCTGATCTTCCTGGCCTGCGGGCTGTTTCCGCTCGAAAGCGGCATTCGCTACGTCAGCGACGCCAACATGATGCTCGCCGCCGGGCTGCTGACCTTCGTGCTGTTCGCCGGCCCGACCGATTTCATCACCGCGGTGATGACCAATGCCATCGGCGATTACGTCTCGAACTTTCTGGGGATGAGTCTGGTAATGACGCCCTATACCGGGGAGGACTGGGTCGAGCGCTGGACCATTTTCTACTGGGCCTGGGGGCTGTCCTGGGCGCCGTTCGTGGGCAGTTTCATCGCCCGGATTTCGCGCGGGCGCACCATTCGCGAGTTCGTTATCGGCGTCATCGGCGTGCCGGTGCTGCTATCGATCGTCTGGTTCTCTGCCTTCGGGGGTTCGGCGTTGTATTTCGAGCTGTTCGAGGGCGCCGCACTGGGCGATGCGGTCAGCCGGGAGGTCAGCTCGGCGCTGTTCGGCATGCTCGAGTTCCTTCCCTTTGCCGGGTTGGTCGGTGGGCTGGTGCTGCTGCTGATCGTGCTGTTCGTGATCACTTCGGCCAATTCGGCCACCTACGTGCTCGGGATGTTCACCAGCCGGGGCACGCTGACCCCGGGCCGAGTGATTCGAATCGCCTGGGGGGTGGTCACGGTGCTGGTCACCGCGGTGCTGCTCGCCTCCGGGGGCCTGGATGCCCTGCAGACCATTTCGATCGTCGCGGCCCTGCCCTTCATGCTCCTGATGATCTTCATGGCTGGCGCGCTTTTGAAGTCGCTGCGCGACGAGCGCCGCCAGGAGGAACTCCACGCTGCGATCTTGCAGGAGCGCCTGCAGCGCCTGGTCGACGCCGAGCGGGCGCCGGGCGAGGACGATTCCGGATCTTCGAGCTGAACGGTTGCCTGCGGGCGCTTCAGCCCGGTCGACCGCGGCGTTTCTTCTCGAATTCGGTGGCGTCGTCCTGGTCGGCGGTCTCGTGCGGTTCGCCGTGGCGGAACTCGTGGATCGTCAGCAGCAGGCCCGTGGCCATCAGTGCAAAGGCCAGGACCCCGATGTAGAAAATCATCGCGTTGCTCATTTGCCGTCCTTTCGCGCAGCCAGGCTGGCGACTTTGAAATAAATGCCGAAGCACAGGATCGACGGTACCCAGACGGCCGTGAACAGCGCCTCCTGGTTATAGCCGTTGAACCACAGAAACCCGGAGACGGCGAACGACACGGCCACCGCCAGCAGGATGAATAGATCGGAGAGCTTGAACATTGTGTTTCTCCTTTAGTTCGGGAATCGAAGCCGGTCGCCTACCAGATTTCGTGAAAGCCGATCGCGGCGGCAAGCAGGGCGGCGATACTGATCATCGCCGGGGTGCGAATGCCCTGCACCCCGAACACCTCGATGAGGCCCGGCAGCGGTGTGATGGTGCCGACGACCAGCCAGGCGAACATCACCGTGGCGATCACGACCCCGACCCATCCGAACGAGCGCGCGATGCGGCGTCGTCTTCCGGGGCGGGCTGGTAGCGTTTGCTCATTCATCTTCGCAGCCTAGTACCCGGGCAGTGACCAGCGGGTGAATCGAGCGGCCGGCTTTGTCGGTGAATGAACCCGTTGAACTCTATACTGGGGGTCCATTCAGATCGCTACAGGAGCAAGTAATCATGGCAATACGCAAGGCCAACGCCGAATGGAACGGCGACCTGAAATCCGGCAAGGGCAACATGGCGCTGGAAAGCGGTGCCTGGCAGGGCGCGTACTCGTTCGACTCGCGCTTCGAGGAAGGCACCGGCAGCAATCCCGAAGAACTCATCGCCGCGGCACACGCGGGCTGTTTTTCGATGGCGCTGTCGAACATCCTGGCAGAAGCCGGTTTTGCACCCGAGTCGGTGCGGACCGAGGCCCGGGTGCACCTGGAATTCGGCGACGACGGCCCGGCCATTCCCCGCATCGAGCTCAGCTGCCTCGCGCGCGTTCCGGGGCTTTCCGACGGCGATTTCCAGACCCATGCCAAGGCCGCCAAGGAGGGCTGCCCGGTCTCGAAGGTACTCGCCGGTGCCAGAATCGAACTCAGCGCAAAACTCGAGAGCTGAACAGGCAGTGTCGTCAGGCCGGTTGCCCACCGCGCTCAAGGTCGGTTTCAGCCTTTGGGTCGCGGCATGGGCACCGGCCTACGTGGTGTTGCTCGGCGCCCAGAATTTCTTCTGGCTGTGCAACCTCGCTCACTTCCTGATCCTCGCCGGCCTGTGGCTGGAAAACCGGCTACTGCTGTCGATGCAGTGGCTGGCCATCGCCCTGGTCGGGGCGGTCTGGGGCCTGGACGTCATCGGTGCCGCGCTGACCGGCATTCATCCGATCGGCGGCACCGAGTACATGTTCAACCCGGACTACCCGCTGGCGGCCAAGCTGCTGTCGTTCTATCACCTTGGTCTGCCACTGGTGGCCGGCTTCGCGGTGCGCCGGCTGGGCTACCAGCCGCGCGCCCTGCTGTGGCAGAGCGCGCTGACCTGGGCGGTTCTGCCGGCAACCTGGGCGCTGACCGATACCTGGCGCAATATCAACTGGGTTCACGGGCCCTTCGGCAGCGAGCAGGATCTGCTCGCACCGGGCATCTACCTGCTGGTCCTGGCGCTGGCCTGGCCCGTCGCCGTCTATCTGCCGGTCCACTTCGCAACCCGGGGCTGGCCCTTGCGCTGGCAGCACCAAGCTCCGGCAAGCTGATACCGGCTCAGTCGGCCTCCGGAGCCGCCTCGAATCGATCGGCGAAGACCGGGTCTTCGGCCTCGAACAACAGGCGGTGGGCGAAGATATCGCTGTCCGCGCCGCGCTGGTCCTCCCAGACGAAATAGGCGCCGGAGCCGAACGCCCGGACGCTGGCCCGCGACCGTCCACCCGGGGCATTGGATACCGCCTCGAAGCTGCCGGCCTGGGCATCATTGTCGACCGCGGCGGCCACCAACTCATCACCGGAGCGCACCACACTGACCAGCGGCTGACCAGCGACGCGCGTGGTGTCGATATCGGTCAGGTCGCCCTGGCTACCCAGCTCGATGAATTCGGCACCGGCCCCGCCCCACAGCCGCTGACCATCGGTGTCGATGCGCTGCCCCCACAGCCCGACGTCGTTTTGCAGCGAGTCGGTCTCGCGCCAGAACACGAAGTATTCGGGGCCGGCCGGATCGACTGCCAGCGCCGGCACGCTGCGCAGGCGGCTGGTGTCGGTCGACACCGGCAGGCCGCCGGCTGGGAGGGTCGCCTCGCCGTCGGCATCGAGGTGTTGCAGGTAGACCTGCAAGGCCGGCTGGCTCTGGTACCAGCTCACCGCCATGCCGCCGGCGCCGTCGGCTCGAAAGCCCGGGAAATTGCCGAGCTGCAGCGAGCCTGCGTCGAAGATCGTTACCGCTTGTTCGCCCCACAGCGCATTGCCCTGGGCATCGAACTTCTGGGCGAACAAATGCCGCGGCACGGTGAAGCCGTCGAGCGTGGCCAGTAAAACGATTACTTCGCCGCTCTCGCCGGGCTGGTCCGAGGCGCGCAGATCGGAAACGGCCAGGCCGTTGTCACCGGAGATGGTTGTATTCCACCGTTCCTGGCCATCCGGTTCGAGACCGACCAGGGCGGCATCGCCATCGGCGAACCAGCCCGCGACGATTGAGCCGTCGCCGGCCGCGGTTATGCGCGGGGCCGCGTAGAAACCATCATCCTCGGTGAGCTGTACGCCCGCGCTCCCCCAGGCCAGCGAACCGTCGGGAGCGACCCGGCTGGCGGTGATCTGAAGGCTTCCGGAGCGATCGTCCCGAAAGGCGAGCACGGCGTGGCCGTCGGTATCGATGTCGAGACCATAGGCCTCGGTCGAAGTGAAGTCGCGTTCGGCCACCAGCACGCCGGCCTCATCCCATTGCCGCACGCCATCGGCATCGAGGCGCTGCAGGCGGACATCAAACCCGCCGCCGGAATTCTGAAGCCAGCTGACGTAGCTGCCACCATCGTCGCGCATCACCATCTGCGGCTGCAAAAGGCTCCCCTCGGCCTCGGCCACGGGCGTGTTGACCGACGGGCCATCGGTCCACTCCGCGAGCAGCTGCGGAGAAAACCAAAGCAATAGCGAAAATACCAGCGCGGGCGCGCTATGGAATCTGGGCATCGTAGGGCTCCCCTTTGGATTTTTCTTGGTTATAGACCAAGGCTATCAGAATTTGACACGCCATTCCTGCAGCATTCACCCCCCGCGGGGAGTCGACGCTTCACCCGCCCGCCCGGGATCGAGTTCGATGGAAACCAACCAGGCCCACCTCCCGGATATCGACAACCACATCGCCATCGAAACCGGCGGCAGCTGGCACGTCGGCCGGCGAACCGTCCCGAATCGGACGCCCATCAAGCGGCGAGCCCCAACGTGCTAAAGTCGGGCGAACCGACGCCCTGGGGAGGCTGCGAGCGTGATCGATGAAAACCTTTAGCATCAGCGGGGGTGTACTCACCCTCGCCTTGCTCGCGGCCGCGTCGACATCGAGTGCGCTCGACCCGTCCAAGGATCTCGGCCAGCACATCCACGAGCAGTGGGACAGCCGGCACGGGTTGCCGCAGAACTCGGTCAACGGCGTGGTGCAGGGCCCGCGGCATTATCTATGGATGGCGACCTACGACGGCCTGGTGCGCTTCGACGGGGTCCGATTCGAACGCCAGCCCAACGACGGCCTGCCCGGCAACCGCCTGCGTATTGTCGGTCACGACGCCGATGGCTTCTGGGTCGGCGGGGAACACGGCGGGCTGAGCCGCCCCGACGGCCAGAGGGCCGAGCCGTTCGACCTGGCCGCGCACGGCATCGAGGGCAGCGTCTCGCAGGTCAAGCCCGGCGAGCAGGGGCTCTGGATCGCCGGGTCGCGCGGACTCTTTCTGATTCCTCCGGACGGGCAGGTGCGTGCCTTCGGGCCCGACCAGGGCCTGCCACACCCAACCGTCTGGCAGATTGCCCTGCTGCACGATCAGAACCTGATTCTCGCCGGCACCCGCGACGGTCTTGGCGTGGCTCGCCTCGACGATCTTGAATCGGGCTTCGAGCCCATCGACAACCCGCAGCTTCGCGGGCGCATTGTCTCGGCCCTGCTCCCCGAACCCGATGGCAGCGTGCTGGTCGGGCACGAGGAGGGCCTGCTACGAATCCGCCCCGATGCCGCGCTGCCGCGCTCGAGTCTGGAGGCCACGCCGATCGAGGCGCTCGACGGCAAGGCCGTACGCGCGCTGCTGCGCGACCGCAACAACAGCCTGTGGATCGGCACCTGGACCGACGGCATTCACCGGATTACCGATGATGGCGCTCAGCGCATGTCGCGCGCCGAGGGGCTTTCGGCCAATCGCATCACCGCATTGCTCGAGGACCGCGAGGGCATTCTCTGGTTCGGCACCGATGGCGGCGGGCTGGCGCGCTTTCGCGATGGCTATGCCACGGCCTACGGTGGCGAGGCCTGGGACATGCCCTCGACCTCGGTGACCAGTCTGGTCGAACACCCCGACGGCGGGTTGTGGGTGGGGCTCAACTGCGCCGGCATCGCGCGTTTCAACGGCGGCATCGAGGCGCGCATCGACGGCGCGGATGGGCTGGGCAACACCTGCGTGTTCTCCCTCATGGTCGACGCTGACGACCGGCTCTGGGCCGGCACCTTCGGCGGTGGCGTCTACCGCATCGAAGACAGCGGCCCCGTGCCGGTGCCGGTACCGGAGGGCTTCGACATCGTGCTGTCGCTGGCCCAGGGCGAGGACGGCGGCGTGCTTGCCGGGACCAGCCGGGGCCTGATGCGCCTGCGGCCCGGACAGGACGGTTTCGAAACGGTGCCCGGTGCCGACTTCGGCCCGATCCACACCATCCATACCGGCCCCGCCGGCCGGCTCTGGCTGGCCACGCTCGAAGGCCTTCGAATCGGCACCATCGAAGCCGGTTTCGAATCACTCGGGCGCAACGAACTCGGCCATACCCGGGCCATTCACCACGACGCCCGGGGCCAGGCCTGGATCGGCACCTACGGCAACGGCCTGTTTCGCTATGCCGACGGCGAACTGATCGCACTGGGCACCGAGCACGGCCTGGTCGAGCCGGTCGCCTCGCGCATCCTGGTCGATGACAGCGGGCATTTCTGGATCAGCGGAAACCGCGGCATCCAGAGCGTGCCGGTCGACCAGCTCAACGCGGTCGCCGACGGCCGGGCCGAACGTTTCGAGGTGCTCCACATCGGCGAACGCGACGGCATGCGCAGCGTCGAGACCACCGGCGGGAGCCAGCCGGCAGGAATTCGCACCCGGGCGGGCCGGCTGTGGTTTCCGACCGTGGACGGCATCGTGCGCATCGACCCCCACACCGTCGAGCGCAACTCGCTGCCGCCGCCGGTTCATATCGAGCGGCTGGTCGTCGACGGCGTGGACATGCCGATCGACGGAACTGCCAAGCTCCCGGCCGACGCCGGCCAGATCGAGATCCACTACACCGGCCTGAGCCTGACCGTTCCCGAGCGGGTTCGCTTCCGCTACCGCCTTGGTGAAGACAGCCCCTGGATCGAGGCCGGCAACCGCCGGGTTGCCTACTTCTCGTCCCTGCCGCCGGGAGCGCAGCGCTTCGAGGTCATCGCGGCCAATCCCGATGGCGTGTGGAACGAAGACGGCGACCGTCTCGAGCTGTATTCCAAACCAGGCTTTCGCCGGACACTGTGGTTTCCGCTGTCGCTGTTCGCGCTGGGGCTGGCCGTGGTCGGACTCGTGTCGGGTGCCTGGATCATCAACGCCCGGCGCCGGGAGCGTCAGCTCGCCGAGCTGGTCACCGAGCGTACCCGGGCCCTGGAGGATGCCAACCGACGCCTGGAAAACCTGGCCCGGGTCGATGGCCTGACCGGCCTGGCCAACCGCCGGCACCTCGACGAGTCCCTGGCCGAGCTCTGGCAACGATCGAGCCGCATCGGAGAGGAGCTGGCCGTCATCGTGATCGATATCGA
Source organism: uncultured Wenzhouxiangella sp. (assembly GCA_964417745.1). Lineage (GTDB taxonomy): Bacteria > Pseudomonadota > Gammaproteobacteria > Xanthomonadales > Wenzhouxiangellaceae > Wenzhouxiangella. The sequence continues at coordinate 6,587 of CAYQJJ010000025.1, read as the reverse complement.
CCACTTCAAGCGCTTCAACGACAGCCACGGCCACCTGGCCGGCGACGATTGCCTGCGCGCGGTCGGCGGCGCGCTGCGCGCCTGCCTGAAGCGAAAACCCGACCTGCTGGCCCGCTACGGTGGCGAGGAATTCGTCGCCGTACTGCCGGGCACCAGCGCGGAGGATGCCGGCCGGGTTGCCGAGCGCATGCTCGCTGCCGTCGCCGCGCTCGACATCGTCGACGAGGACGGCACTCCGGCCGGCGAGGTGACGGTTTCGGCGGGCGTGGCTGCGGCGCGACCGGCCGGCGACCCGGTCGCTGCCCGTGAACTGCTGGAGCGTGCCGACCGCGCCCTGTACGAGGCCAAGGCGACCGGTCGCAACACCCTCGAACTGGCCGACTGAGCGTGGTGGCCGGGCCTCAGCCGGTGTTCTGAAGGCCCTGGGCGATACCGTGGATGGTCGCGATCAGTGCCTGCTCCACGTCCTCGTCGCGACGGTCGCCGTCGCGCCAGCGCGCCAGCAGCTCGACCTGGGTGAAGCTCATCGGATCGACGTAGGGGTTTCTGAGCAGAATCGAGCGCTTGAGCGTGGGATCGCGGTCGAGTAGCGCGTCCTGGCCCTTGAGGTGACAGATCATGGCCTCGGTGCGCCGGTATTCGGCCTCGATGGTCGGGAAGTAGCGCTCGCCCAGATCGCCGGCCAGGCCGGCGTAGCGCCGGGCAATGGCCATGTCGGACTTGGCCATTGCCATCTCGGCGTCCTCGAGCAGATTGGCCAGGAACAGCCACTGCGAGGCCATATCCATGACCACGTCTTCGCCGGCCTCGTCGATCAGCCATTCGAGCCCCGAACCGAGCCCGTACCAGCCCGGCAGGGCATGACGGCTCTGGCCCCAGGCGAACACCCAGGGGATCGCGCGCAGGCCGGCGATACCGCTCTTTTTCTGGCGCGAGGCCGGCCGCGAGCCGATGCGCATGCGCTCGATGACGTCGATCGGCGTGGCGGCGCGGAAATACTCTCCAAAGCTGTCGTCGCCGTAGACCAGGTCCCGGTAGGCATCGCGCGCCAGCCCGGAAAGCCGGCTCATCCAGGCGTGCCACTGACGGCGGTCGCGCTGGCCGGCTTCGCGGTCCAGACCGGCCTTGATCACCGCCCCGGCGGTCTGCTCGAGGTTGCGGATGGCGATTGCGCGCATGCCGTACTTGCGGTGGATGACCTCGCCCTGCTCGGTCATGCGCAACCGCCCGGCCACGGCGCCGGCCGGCGCAGCCAGCACGGCACGGTGGGTCTTGCCACCACCGCGGCCGACCGTGCCGCCACGACCGTGGAAAAAGGTCACCCCCAGGTCGTTGTCGGCAAACAGCGCCACCAGGCGCCGCTGGGCATCCTGCAGCGACCAGCGCGAGGCGACCATGCCGCCGTCCTTGTTGCTGTCGGAATAGCCCAGCATGATCATCTGGCGGCGCTCGCGCGACTCGAGAAGCTCGCGCCAGCACTCGGTCTCGAGCAGGCCGGACATCACGCCCTCGGCGGCCTGCAGGTCGTCGACGGTCTCGAACAGCGGGACGATGTCGAGCCGCCCGTCGGCGACGCCGGCTGCACGCGCCATCGCCCAGGCGGCAAGCACATCGTCGGCGTTGCGGCTCATGCTCACGATCAGAGTGCCGATCGAGCCGCTGCCGAAGCGCTGGTGGGCGGTCGCGGCCGCCTCGAGCAAGCCGAACACGGGATGCTCGTTGCCATCGCCGTCCAGCGCGCCGCCTTCGAGCAGCTCGACCAGCCGCTGGGTGCGCGCTTCGGCCGGCCGCGATGGCCAGTCCGGGTCGTCGAGCTGTTCGGCCATGGCCTCGTGAAGGTCACCGGAATCGATGCGAAGATCCAGCGCCGCAAGGTGGAACCCGAACATGTCGACCCGGCGGCGAAGACGCTGGACCGGGAACAGCCCGGCCAGCCGGCCGTGATTCTGGCGCAGACTGTCGATGATGCAATCCAGGTCGGCGGCAAAGGTTTCGGGGTCGGGGTAGGCTGCCGGCGCATCGTCGAGGGTGGCGCGCAGCCGGGCATCGACGCAGTACAGCAGCACCCGGTAGGGCATGTCGGCGTGGCGCGCCGGCACCTCGGCGACGACCTCGCCGAAGCGTTCGCGGTAGTCATCGACGAGCTCGCGGAGTGCGCCGCTGATGTCGACGCGCCCCTCGGTCTGGCTCAGCAGCCGGTTGAGGCGCTTGATCTCGTAGCGGTAGTTGCCGATGACCTGGCGGCGCTGCTCGGCCAGGGTATCGAGCACCGTCGCGGCCCCGACGTTGGGGTTGCCGTCCATGTCGCCGCCGACCCAGGAACCGAAGCGCAGCACGGTCGGGATGTCGGTCGGGTAGAGATCCACCCCGAACGCCGCGCGGGCGGCGTCGGTCAGGTTTTCGTGGAACACCGGCGCGATGCGATAGAGCACGTTGGCCAGGTAGAAATGGGCGTGCTCGGCCTCGTCGGCGACCGTCGGGCGAGCGTTCGACTGCTCGGCGGTCTGCCAGGCAATGGTCTGTTCCATGCGCACCCGGTCGAGCAGGCGTTCGGCCTCGTCGGCCGGCATGGCCGGGTCGAGCCGCTGGATCAGGTAGCGGGCCATGCGCTGCTCTTTTTCAAGAATCGAGCGGCGCGTGGCCTCGGTGGGGTGGGCGGTGAACACCGGCTCGATGAGCAGCCCGGAGAGCGTCGACCGGACATCGTCCCAGCCCAGGCCGGCCTCGGCGAGCTGGCCGAAAACGTCGGCCAGGCTGTCGGGCTGGGGGCCGCCGCCCTCGGCCTGGTACTGGCGGCGCCGACGGATGCGGTGGACCTGCTCGGCCAGGTTGACCATCCGAAACCAGGCGGCAAAACCGCGCACGAAATCGGTCGCCTGGCGGCAATCTTCGAAGCGGCAGGCCGCTTCGAGCGCCTCGGCCTCGCCCGAGCCGGTGCGCCGGGCGATGGCTGCCGAGCGGGCGGCTTCGACCTGCTCGAACAGCGCGTCGCCGCACTGCTCGCGCAGCATCTCGCCGACTACCGAGCCGAGCAGGCTGACGTCATCGCGCAGCGGCTCGTGCTGCTGGGGAAAATCGATCTGATCGCGCTCCATGACATTCCTGGCTGGTGATTCGCTCCCAGAATAACCGCTCCGGTGCAACAAACGGTGCGATGGCGAGCTCAGTATTCGACGACCCCGGCACGGCGGCGAACCGGGAGCGAGAGGTCGTCGAGCTCGTGGCGATCGAGCAGCCCCTGGCGGACCATCATGTACAGCCTGAGGGTGGCCGTGGAGCGGCGGAAATCATCGAACAGGGCCGACATCTCGTGCCGGCGTTCGTCGACCAGCGCCAGCAGCTTGCGCTGGCGCTCCGGCGCGCTCGCCTCGGGGCCGTCGCAAAGGAGCTGACAGCGCGCCAGCGTCTGGCTGGCGAAACGCTCCCGGGCGCGCTCACGCAACTCGACGAACAGCCGCCAGTCACGGTCGGTAATGGCCGAAGGCTCCATCGATTCCCCCGACAGGTGCATGTCAGGCCGACCGGTCGACCGGCGCTGCGCGACCGGAAACCCGGGTTGAATCCAGGCGGGTCAGTGAATGCGGGACAAGTGTCATGGCGTTCAGTGTAGCGCCTCGACAGGGCGATCTGAAGAGCGGGCGGATGAAGCGGTAAGATGCCCCCATGGTCAGCGACAACGAGACACCGAGAAACCCGTTTCTGCCGCCCGAGCAGGAGCTGAGCGAGAAGTTCGTGCTCGCAGGGGGCCCCGGCGGGCAACACGTCAACCGCACCGAAAGCGCGGTACAGCTGCAATTCGATGCGGCCGGCTCGAGCTTTCTCAGCGAGCCGGTGCGCCAGCGTCTGCTCGAACTGGCCGGCCGGCGCGCCGATACCGCCGGCGTCATTACCATCGAGGCGCGCGGCCACCGCAGCCAGCACCGCAACCGCGCCGAGGCGCGCGAGCGGCTCGCCGGGCTGATCGAGAAGGCCCACCGGCGCCCGCGCCGGCGCATCAAGACCCGGCCCAGCCGAAACGCCAAGAAAAAGCGCCTCAAGGCCAAGCGCCACCGCGGCCACATCAAGCAGGGCCGGGGCAAACCCGGGCCGGACGACTGAATCAAGACCGGATTCAGCGCATTCAGAGCGTCATGGTGCCCTGGAGGAAATCGACGGCCGTGCCGGTCAGTTCGACGCGCTGGCCGCGAACCGTCAATCCAAGCGTGCCGCCACGGCGCGAGAGCTGGCGCGCGATGAGTTCCGTCCGGCCCAGACGCTCGGCCCAGAAGGGTCCGATCGTACAGTGCGCCGAACCGGTGACCGGGTCTTCCGGCACGCCGAGACGAGGGTAGAAGCAGCGGCTGACCACATCCTGCTCGCGGCCCGGAGCGGTGGCGATCACGCCGCGCCGGTCGAGCCGCGCCAGGGCACTGAAATCCGGCCTCAGGGCCTCGAGTTCATCCTGGCAGGAAAACACCGTCAGGTAATCGGTCGCTGCAAGCACTTCGAGCGGTTC
>CAYQJJ010000025.1:0-2082 GCA_964417745.1 uncultured Wenzhouxiangella sp. | reverse complement strand
GCCACCGGCCGGGGCGGTTCGGCCGGGAAGTCCATCGTCAGCCCGCGCTCGCCGCGGCGCACCTCGAGGCGCCCGGAGCGGGTCTTGAAGGCCAGCACCGGGGCATCGACACCGCGATGCTGAAACAGCACGTGGGCCGCGGCCAGCGTTGCATGGCCGCACAGGTCGACCTCGGCCTCGGGCGTGAACCAGCGCAACTCGAATTCCTCGCCGGCCGGCACGACAAATGCCGTCTCGGAGAGGTTGTTTTCCTGCGCGATGGCCTGCATCAGCTGCTCGTCGAGCCAGGCCTCAAGCGGCACGACGGCGGCCGGGTTGCCTTCGAAGACGCGCTCGGCAAAGGCGTCAACCTGGTAGATCTCGAGCTTGCGGGGCGAGCCGGTCATCGGGGTTTCCTCACAGGAATGGTCAGGGAAGGAATGGGCAGCGAAAGGGTCACTCGTCGGCCAGCAGGGCCTGGATGGTGTCGGCGTCGATCGGCGGCTGGTCGCGGTTCTCGCCGTCGCCGTGGACCCGGTCGACCAGGCGGCGTTTCTTTTCCTGCAGCGCGAGGATCTTTTCTTCGACCGTGCCCTCGGTAATGAGCTTGTAGACAAATACCGGCTTGTCCTGGCCGATGCGGTGGGCGCGGTCGGTGGCCTGGGTCTCGACCGCCGGATTCCACCAGGGGTCGTAGTGAATGACGGTATCGGCTTCGGTCAGGTTGAGCCCGACCCCGCCGGCCTTGAGGCTGATCAGGAACAGGTTCACCTCGCCGGAGCGAAAGCGCTCGATGGCTTCCTCGCGCTTGCGGGTCTGGCCGGTGAGCTTGGTGTAGGTGATTCCGCGGGTAGCGATTTCGCGCTCGATCAGCCCGAGCATGGTGGTGAACTGGGAAAACAGCAGCACCCGCCGGCCCTCCTCGAGCAGCTCGGGCAGGATTTCCATCAGCAGCGCGAGCTTGGCCGACGGCGCACCGTTCGCGCCGCGCGTGCCCTTGGGCAGCAGGCGCGGGTCGCAGCACACCTGCCTGAGCTTGAGCAGGGCGTCGAGTACGGTGATGTGGCTGCGCGCCAGGCCGCGCTGGGCGATCGCCTCGCGCACCTTCTTTTCCATGGTCAGGCGAATGCTCTCGTAGAGCGTGGCCTGCTTGCCCTCGATGGCGGTGGTGCGCAGCAGCTCGCTCTTGGCCGGCAATTCGGCAGCCACCCGGTCCTTGGTCCGGCGCAGCATGAACGGCGCCACGCGCCTGGACAGGCGCTGCATCTTTTCGCTGTCGCCGTGCTGTTCGATGGGCGTGCGGTAGCTGCGGGTAAAGCCGCGGTGGTCGCCCAGGAATCCGGGCATCAGGAAATCGAACTGCGCCCACAGCTCGCCGAGGTGGTTTTCCATCGGCGTACCGGTCAGGCACAGACGCTGGTCGGCCGAGAGCGCGCGCGCCACCTGGGCGGCCTTGGCGCGCGGGTTCTTGATCTGCTGGGCCTCGTCGAGAATCAGGCAATGCCAGTCCTGAGCGCACAGTACCTCGTGATCGCGCGGCAGCAGCGGGTAAGTCGTGAGCACGATATCGGCCTGGTCGAGCGCCTCGAAATAAGCCGAGCGGTCCGGGCCGTGCAGTACCAGCACCTTGAGCTTCGGGGTGAACTGCGCGGCTTCGCGCCGCCAGTTGCCCATCAGGCTGGTCGGCGCCACGATCAGACACGGTGAGCGCATTCGCCCGGCGCGCTTTTCGACCGCCAGGTGGGCCAGGGCCTGGATGGTCTTGCCCAGCCCCATGTCGTCGGCCAGGATGCCGCCGAAGCCGTACTCGCGCAGAAACTGCAGCCAGCCCAGGCCGAACTGCTGGTAGCCGCGAAGCTCGGCATCGAGCCCGGCCGGTGCCGGCATGGGGTCGATGCGCTCGAAATCGTCCAGCCGTCGACTGAGCTCGGCCAGCGCTTCGTCGCCACCAAACGCCCAGTGACGACCGGCGACCGACAGCTCGGCCAGGCGCGCCCGCGGCAGGCGAAGGCGGCCGTCCTTCAGGCTGGGCGCCTGGTCGAAGAAGTCGGCCAGGCCGCGCAAGGTATCGGCCAGCCGCTCCATCGACACCAGCACCACCCG
>CAYQJJ010000024.1:0-17971 GCA_964417745.1 uncultured Wenzhouxiangella sp. | reverse complement strand
GCATGCCGTCGGGAACCATGCCGCCCGGGCCCCCACCGCTAAGGAATGGTCCGTAGCGTTGGGTGACGATGCTCGCGCCCGGCGCGACGCCCTGGCCACGCAGGAATCCGGCCGAGTCGGTTGCGCCGGTTGCACCGGTGCCTGCGACTGCGCCGGCGACGTGGGTGCCGTGATCGTCGCTGCCGGTTCCGCCGCAGCTGCCGTTGGTGCCGTCGCAGGGCGCCATGCGGTCAGCCAGGTCTTCGTGAGTGGTCAGGACGCGCCCGTCGACCACGCCGACCGTGATGCCACTGCCGTCGAAACCGGTGTCGTTGAGCCAGTCGACATAGCCCGGGAAAACCACCCCCTGGCTGTCGTAGTTGCCGACTACGGACTGATTGCTCATCTCGCCACGCTGGGCGACTTCCGGTGGAATGTACTGCACGGTATAGATGCCCGGCGCTTCGGCCAGCGACAGGTAGCGCTCGCCGGTCAGTTCCAGGTGCAGGACGCTGAAATGCTGGTTGAGCCGGCTGATGTTGAGCAGACGGCCGTGCTCGGAGACGGCGCGGCGCAGCTCGCGTGGATCGGCGTGGGCACTGGCCAGCGCCATGGTGTCGCGTACTTCGCGGCCGAAATCGCGCAGGTGCGGCTGTACTTTCCATTCCGGCTGCATCGGGGCGCTCCAGCGAAGCTGATTCAGCCCGCGTGCGCTCGAGATCTGGTCGATGTTGCCCCAGACGACGTAAGCGAACGGGTGCATCGGCTGGACGACTTCGACGCCGGTGGCGCGCAGCTCGGTCAGCCACTGGGGCCGGATGGGCCCGTCGAACTGAACGATATGGAAATCACCGGCCGGGTCGGCCTGGTGCCCGAGCGCATTCGGGGTCTCGCTGAGTGGATCGAAGGTCTCGCCGCCGAGGGTCAGCGCGAAGGGGTTGTCCTCGATGGTCACGCGCAGGCCCTGGGCTTTCAGGTGCCTGGCGGTGGCCTCGTCGAGCTGTCCCCACAGCATGTTGCCGTAGTCGGCCAGTTCGGCGGAGCGGGCCGCGGCCTCGACCGCCGGCTCGGAGGCCGGATGATGGATGCGAACCCAGGTGGTATCAGCGGCGAGCGCCGAACCGGCGAAGACGAACAGAAATGCCAGCGCAGTGGTGAGTGCCAGGCCCTTGCGCCTGTGGTTTTCAGGATAAGTCATGGTAATGATTGGCCAGTAGGGTTTGGGTTTGGATTGTTATGGGCCCGCGAAGCCCGCTTTAATTGTGATTTTCCGGCTGCCCGAGCGCACAAAAGCATTCGCTCGGCCAGCCCACCCTCCAGCACGCGGGCCGAAATTTTTATGGATCAGAAATTGATCGAATCCGGAGTCTAACCGAATCGAATCCGGTTTTCACCCCGAGCCCGGCCCGTGACTTCTGGCCCAGTCGATCTCGACGGCAGTCGGTTAGACTGCGCGATTGGTCGGGTTTGCGACCGGTTCCCATGCCCCGAAAACGAGGTTTCCATGCAATCAAGAATTCTCCTGAAGGCCCTGCTGACCGCGACTTTGCTGGTGCTGGCCGCCCAGGCCCTGGCTGGCACCAAGCTGCTGCGCTTTCCCCACGTTCACGATGACCGGGTGGTGTTTACCTATGGTGGTGATCTGTGGTCGGCACCCGCCGACGGCGGCACGGCCTGGCGCATGACCTCGCACCCGGGCCTGGAGCTGTTTCCGCGCTTTTCGCCCGACGGGCAGCAGATTGCCTTCACCGGCCAGTACGGGGGCGACGAGCAGGTCTACGTGATTCCGGCCAGCGGCGGAGAGCCGCGCCAGCTCACCTTCTACCCGGCCACCGGGCCGCTGCCGGCACGCTGGGGTTACGACAACCAGGTCTATGGCTGGACGCCCGACAGCGAGCGGGTGCTGTTTCGCTCGCAGCGCGATGCCTGGGGTTCGAGCACGGCAACGCTCTACACGGTGGGAGTTGACGGTGGCCTGCCCGAGGCGCTGCCGATGCCGGCCTCGGGTGCCGGAACGTTTTCCGACGACGGGCAGCAGGTGCTCTACTCACCGCTGTTCAGGGATTTCCGGACCTGGAAGCGCTACGAGGGCGGCTGGGCGCAAAGCCTGTGGCTGTTCGACCTCGAGGCCAACCAGGCGCGCCAGCTCACCGATGATCCACGCACCGACCGCGACCCGATGTGGATCGACGGCCAGGGCTATTTCGTCTCCGATCGCGACGGCAAGCTCAACCTCTACCGGGTCGACCCGGATTCCGGCGAGGTCGAGCAGCTCACCTTTCATGACCAATGGGACGTGCGCTGGGCCAGCGCCGGCGACCGCGGCCGCATCGTCTCCGAGCTCAATGGAGAGCTGCGCATTTTCGATACCAGCGAGCACACCGATACCGGCATTGAAATCAACGTGCCCGACGATGGTGTCAAGCGGCGTGCCCGCATGGTCGATGTCTCCGATCAGATCAATGCTGCGCGCCTGAGCCCGACCGGGCAGCGCGTGCTTTTCGAAGCGCGTGGCAACCTGTTCAACGTGCCAGTGGGCGAGGGCGTGACCCGCAACCTGACCAACCGCTCCACCGCCCACGATCGCGAGGCGCATTTCTCGCCGGACGGAGAGTCGGTGGTGTTCGTCTCCGACGTCAGCGGTGAAGAAGTGCTCTACATCGCCCCGGCCGACGGTACCGGCGAGCCGCGGGCGCTGACCGATGAGGGCCTGGAAACGCGACTGTACGCACCGCGCTTCGCTCCCGACGGGGAGCACGTCGCGTTCTCGGACAAGGATGGGCGCATTCTTGTGGTTGCGGCGGACGGCAACGGCGAGCTGCGCGAGGCCGGCCGCGACCCGGGCTGGCGCAATCGCGACTACACCTGGGCCCCGGCTGGTGATTACCTGGCCTTCAGCCTGACCCGGGAATCGGGCCTGCGCGCGCTGTATCTCTACAGCGTCGCCGAGGACGAGACCCGGCAGATCTCGGAAGGAATGTTCTCGGAGTACCAGCCCTCCTTCTCGCCCGATGGCGAGCATCTGTTCTTCCTCGGAGACCGTGAGTTCGCGCCGCAGATTTCCCAGCGCGAGTGGAACTACGCGGTCAACCGCACCACCGGAATCTTCGCCTTCGCTCTGACCGATTCGGCCGCCAACCCGTTTGCTCCGAAGGATGCCGAGGAACCCGGGCTGTCGCCGGACTCGAATGACGACGACAACAATAGCGGCAACGACGCTGACGAAAGCGATACCACTGAGATCGACTTTGAGGGATTGGCCGATCGGGTTATCCGGGTACCGGTCGACAACACCAACATCTCCGGCCTTGCCGCGGTCGACGGCGGTGTGCTCTACACCGAGTCGTCGGCGTTTTACTATGGTCGCAGCCCCGAACAATCACCGCAGCTGAAGCTGTTCAAGTTCGAGGATCGCGAAACGGTCGACTTTCCATCCGGCGTGCGCGCGGTCGACATCAGCGCCGACGGCAAGCGCATCCTGGCGCGCCGGGGAGAGAGCTGGCAGGTCTTCGAGCTGGCCAAGGAAGGTGCCGACCCCGAGTCGGTCCCGACTTCCGGCCTGCAGACCCGAATCGATCCGGTTGCCGAGTGGGCCACTGCATTCGATGAAGTCTGGCGCCGGTTCCGTGATTTCTTCTACGTCGAGAACATGCACGGCTACGACTGGGAAGCTCTGCGCGAACAATACCGCCCGTGGCTGGAGCACGTGGCTCACCGCAGCGATCTCAACTACCTGATGGGCGAGATGATCGCCGAGCTCAACGTCTCGCACGCCTATGTCAGCGGCGGCGACGAAGGGCTTCCGGAGCGGCTTCCGGTGGCCTTGCTCGGGGCACGGTTCGAGGTCAGCGACAATCGCTACCGGGTCGAGCGGATCCTCGAGGGGCAGAATGACGAGCCGCGCTATCGCTCGCCGCTGACCGAGGCCGGAGTGGAAGTCGAGCCCGGTGATTACCTCATCGCCATCAACGGCCAGGAGCTGACCGCTGCCGACAACATTTACCAGCGCCTGACCCTGCCGGCTGGCCAGGCGCTGGAGCTCACCGTCAGCGAACGCGCCGACGGGCGCGATCCGCGTCGGGTGCTGGTCAATCCGATCGCCGACGAGACCGCGCTGCATTACCTCGAGTGGGTGCTCAGCAACCACCGCCGCGTGACCGAGGCCACCGACGGCCAGGTCGGCTACCTGCACATTCCCGACATGGGCCCGAATGGGATTCGCGAGTTCATCAAGTGGTTTTACGGCCAGCTGCGCAAGGATGCGCTGGTGATCGACGTGCGCTCCAACGGCGGCGGCAACGTCTCGCAGATGCTCATCGAACGCCTTGCGCGCAAGCCGCTGTCGCTGGGCTATTCGCGCACCATGCCGCACACCTCGACCTATCCCAACCAGGCCTTTGCCGGCCATCTGGTCGCGCTGCTCGACGAGAATTCCGCCTCCGACGGCGATATCTTCCCCTGGCAGTTCCGCAATGCCGGCCTCGGTCCGCTGATCGGTCAGAAATCCTGGGGCGGGGTAACGGGCATCACCAATCACGGCCCGCTGATCGATGGCGGGAGTGTCAACGTGCCGGAGTTCGGATTTGCCGACGCCGAGGGTGAATACGTCATCGAAGGCGAGGGCGTGGAACCGGATATCGAAGTTCGCAACGACCCGGCCAGCGTGATCGCCGGCGAAGACCCGCAACTCGAGCGCGCCATCGAAGAGGCGATGAAGCGCATCGAAGAGAATCCGCCGCGCCTGCCGGGTCGTCCCGACGAACCCATCAAACTCGACTGACCTTCACGCCCGGCCAGCGGCCCTGTCGCTGGCCGGATTCTAACGTGAAACGTGAAAGCCCCCGGACCTGGCTACTCCGTCGCTTTGGTCAAATTAGCTGGCATGGCCTGGGTTTTGAGTGCCTTGTCCGGAAACCCCACCCCCGGAAGGGTGGAGAAGCACCGGGTGGTGCCGGGTCGCTCGGGCCGGAAACGGCACTACGACAGCCTCGGAGATTTCAGCCTGTGAGGCTCCTGGGTGCCTTGCCCCTTCGCTTCGTACTGCATTGACCGACGTGCGTTCTATTGGCGGTTGAGAGTCAGATGGATCGGATGACTTCGGGAAAGCCCGCCGATGCCGTTTCCGGCCCGTTCGACCGCAGGCCGAGGAGCCCCGAAGCGGAGCCGTCGCGCGTGCGCAGGGCCAAGTGGATCAGGGCCGTCAAGTGTCTGAGTGCAAGCCGTCAGGCTTGCGCGAGTTATGACGGACCCCACTTGGACCGAGCACTGGAGGGAATCGGGCGCCGCTTAGCGGCGTCCGACAAACCTCCGAGCCCCGGGTCCAGGGCCTCAGGCCGCCCCTAACTCGCTTCCATCCAATCTTCCATCGGCGGACAGGAGCAGATCAGGTTGCGGTCGCCGTAGACATTGTCGACCCGCCCGACCGGCGCGAAGAACTTGCCGAGCTTCAGATCCTTCGTCGGCCAGCCGGCCTGTTTGCGGCTGTAGCTGTGCGACCAGTCGTCGCCGGCCAGCTCGTTGATGGTGTGCGGTGCATTCTTGAGCGGGTTGTCTTCGGGATCCCACTCGCCGTTGGCCACCAGCGTGATTTCGCGGCGGATCGCGATCATGGCCTGGATGAAGCGATCGAGCTCGCCCTGGGATTCGCTTTCGGTCGGTTCGATCATCAGCGTCCCGGCCACCGGCCAGGACATGGTCGGGGCGTGGAAGCCGTAGTCGATCAGGCGCTTGGCGACGTCTTCCTCGCTGATTCCGGCTTCCTTCTTGAACGGTCTCAGATCGACGATGCATTCGTGCGCGATCCGGTCGTTGCGCCCGGTGTAGAGAATGCTGAAGTCGTCCGCCAGGCGGCGGGCGATGTAGTTGGCATTGAGGATCGCGACCTGGGTGGCCTTGCGCAGGCCGTCGCGACCCATCAGGCGGATGTAGGCCCAGGAAATCGGCAGGATACCGGCGCTGCCCCAGGGGGCCGCCGCAACCGCCGGATTGGCCCCGTATTCCGGACCCAGCAAGCCGCTGACGTGACCGGGCAGGTGAGGGGCCAGGTGCTCGCGCACGCCGATCGGGCCGATCCCGGGTCCGCCACCGCCGTGCGGAATGCAGAAGGTCTTGTGCAGGTTGAGATGGCAGACATCGGCATAGTCGGCGATCGTCGACCATCCGACCAGGGCGTTCATGTTGGCACCGTCGAGATAGACCTGACCTCCGGCCGCGCGCACCTTGTTGCAAACGCTCACGACCTGTTCTTCGAATACGCCGTGGGTAGACGGGTAGGTGATCATCAGCGCGGCGAGCTTGTCGCGATGCTTTTCGATCTTGGCCTCGAGGTCATCGTTGTCGATGTTGCCCTCGTCGTCGCACTTGATGACGACGATATCCATGCCCGTCATTTGCGCGCTGGCCGGGTTGGTGCCGTGCGCCGAGGAGGGGATCAGGCAGACCGTACGATGGCTGTCGCCGCGTTGCTCGTGCCAGCGCTTGATGGTCAGCAGCCCGGCATACTCGCCCTGCGAGCCGGCGTTGGGCTGCAGCGAGATGGCCGAGAAGCCGGTCAGGCTCTTGAGCATCTCCTCAAGGTCACTGATCAGGGTGTGATAACCGCGCGCCTGGTCCCAGGGGCAAAGCGGGTGCAGGTCGGAAAATTCCGGCCAGGTGATCGGAATCATCTCGGCCGTGGCGTTGAGCTTCATGGTGCATGAGCCGAGCGGGATCATCGAATGGGTAAGGCTGAGATCCTTGTTCTCGAGTCGCTTGAGGTAGCGCAGCATCTCGGTTTCGGAGCGATAGCGCTGAAATACCTCGTGGTCGAGGAAGCTCGACTCGCGCTGAAGGTCTTCGGGAATGGCGCGCTGATCGGCCGGCAGCCCGGCGTCGAGCCTGGTGATGTCGTCGCCGGCCTCGGTAAACACCTCGAGCAGGGCGTCCATGTGAACCCGCCGGGTACGTTCGTTGATCGCAATGCCGATGACATCGGGGCGGTCGGCGCGCAGGTTGATGCCGGCTTGCTGGGCGCGGTGCAGCAGCGCCTGGCGCAGTGGCTCGTCGACGCGGACCGAGAGCGTATCGAAAAACTGCTCGTGCTCGAGCTCGAAACCGGCATTTTTCAGAGCCTTGGCCAGCAGGCAGGCGTGGCGGTGGATGCGACTGGCGATCTTGCTCAGACCGTCCGCGCCATGCCACACAGCATAGAAGCTGGCCATGACCGCCAAAAGGGCCTGCGCGGTGCAGATATTGCTCATCGCCTTCTCGCGCCGGATGTGCTGTTCGCGCGTCTGCAGGGCCATGCGCAGCGCCGGTTGATCGTGGCGGTCGCGCGATACCCCGATGATGCGGCCGGGCACACTGCGCCGGTAGTCCTCGCGGGTCGCCAGGAAGGCGGCATGCGGGCCACCGTAGGCCATGGGCACGCCGAAGCGCTGCGCCGACCCGATCACGGCATCGGCGTCAAACTCACCCGGCGGCTTGAGCATGACCAGCGCCATCAGGTCGGTCGCCACCGTAACCAGGGCGTCCTTGCTGTGTGCTTTTTCGACGATCGGGCCGGGGCTGGTGATGCGCCCGTCGGCGCCGGGGTACTGGCACAGCACACCGAAGCAATCGGTCTCGTCGAGCGCGGACTCGATGTCTTCGACCACGCGAACGTCGAGGCCGAGATGATTGCCGCGATTGGCGACCACGTCGATGGTCTGCGGCAGGCAGTTGGCATCGACGAGGAAAACGTTCGATTTGCTCTTGCGGTTGACCCGCTTGAGCATGGCCATGGCCTCGGCCGCGGCGGTTGCCTCGTCGAGCAGGGAGGCGTTGGACATTTCCATGCCGGTCAGGTCCATGACCATCTGCTGGAAATTCAGCATTCCTTCCAGTCGGCCCTGCGAAATTTCGGCCTGGTACGGCGTGTAGGCGGTGTACCAGCCCGGGTTTTCCAGCACGTTGCGCTGGATTACCGGTGGCGTGAGCGTCGGGTGGTAACCAAGGCCGATCATGCTGTGATTGACGGTGTTTTCGTCAGCCATCTCGCGCAGTTGCTCGAGCACGCGCTCTTCGTTGTCGCAGCGTGGCAGTTCGAGCGGACGTTCCCTGAGGATGCTTCCGGGCATCGTCTCGGTCATGAGTGCGTCGAGCGATTCGCTGCCCACCGTGTCCAGCATGTGCCGGATCTGGGATTCGTCCGGGCCGATATGCCGGGCAATGAATTCATCATGCGCCTCCAGCGAGTGGAGTGGCGTGGAATCGGAACGTTGTTCGGACATGTCAGAACTCTCTTTGGGGTTCAGGTCAATGGCAGATAGTGATCGATCAGCAAGAACGCGAACAGCGCCATGAGATAAATCACTGAATAGTTGAACATATGCATCGCGAGCGGCTCGTCATCGCGCAGCAAAAGCGCGATGGCGTAGCCGAGAAAACCCGCGTTGAGGACGGTCACGCCGGCCAGGTAGACCAGGCCGCTCATGCCGATCAGCCAGGGTAGCAGCGTAACCAGGACGAGAATGATGGTATAGAACAGGATTTGCCAGCGGGTGAAGTTCACACCGTGGGTAACCGGCAGCATCGGAACGTTGGCCGCGGCGTAGTCGTGGCGGCGGTAGATGGCCAGCGCCCAGAAATGCGGCGGGGTCCAGACAAACACGATCAGAAACAGAATCAGCGCATGGGCGTGGACTTCGCCGGTCACGGCCGCCCAGCCCAGCACCGGCGGGGCAGCGCCGGCAGCACCACCAATGACGATATTCTGCGGCGTGGCGCGCTTGAGATAGACGGTGTAGATCACCGCGTAGCCGATCAGGCTGGCGAAGGTCAGCGCCGCGGTCAGTGCATTGACGAAAACCACGAGCATGACCATCGAGACCAGCGCAAGCGATCCGGCAAAGGCCACGACCTGGCGGACGGTGAGCTGCCCGGTGGGCAGCGGACGATGCCGGGTACGGGTCATGATCTGGTCGGCACGCGCGTCGAGCAGATGATTGATGGCCGCCGCACTGGAGGCCGCCATCCCGATGCCCAGGCTGCCCCAGAACAGCGCGTCGAGTGGAATCATGCCTGGCACGGACAGTGCCATGCCGACAATGGCCGTGAACACGATCAGGGCGACCACGCGCAGTTTGCACAGGGCCAGGAAGTGCCCGATGCTGTTGACGGCTGCCACGCTCATCGAGCGCGGGCGGTCGGGGCGGAGGTTGTATGCAGCAGGTAGACCATGGAGCCGAGCAGCAGCGCGGCGACACCGTTGTGGGCGACGGCAACCGACAGGGGCAGTCCAAGCACGACGTTGGCAATGCCGAGTGTGATCTGGACGGCGAGCAGGCCGCCGAGCACGGCTGCGCCGCGCCGCAGGCCCGGTGTCTGAAACAGCCGCCACAGCAGCCAGGCAAACACACCCAGCACGACCACGGCACCGATGCGATGGGTCAGGTGGATGGCAACGCGGGCGTTCTGGTCGAGAATGCCGCCTTCGTAGTCCACACCAACGCCGCGCCAGAGCTTGAAGCCCTCGCTGAAGTTGGTGTCCGGCCACCACTGACCCATGCAGGTCGGGAAATCCGGGCAGGACAGCGCCGCATAGTTGGTGCTCACCCAGCCCCCGAGCAGGATCTGGCCGACCAGCACGACCATGCCGATCAGCAGCGGGACCCGAAGCTTGCGCTGTGGCAGGCTGGGCCGCGGTCGGCGCGGTCGGGTTTTGAGATAAAGCCAGGTCAACAGGCTGAAGGTGAGCATGCCCCCGGCCAGATGGGCCAAAACGATGGCCGGCTTGAGCAGCATGGTGACCGTCCAGGCACCGAGGGCGGCCTGAAAGATGATCACACCGAGCAGGGCGGTCGGCAGCCAGACCGGCTGATCGGGCTCGCGGCGCCGGCGCCAGGCGA
The DNA here is from genome assembly GCA_964417745.1 of uncultured Wenzhouxiangella sp. Taxonomy (GTDB): domain Bacteria; phylum Pseudomonadota; class Gammaproteobacteria; order Xanthomonadales; family Wenzhouxiangellaceae; genus Wenzhouxiangella. The sequence goes on along the minus strand of CAYQJJ010000024.1, from coordinate 8,126 downwards.
AAATCGCCAGTACCAGTACCAGCACGCCGAGCAGGCCGGCCACGTAGCGATGAACCATTTCGCGCACAGCCTTGCCGGTCTCGACCGGGCGTTCGCTCCAGGTCAGGTTGGCCTCGCTGATCGACTGCTCGGTCTGCGGCCAGGTGAGTTTGCCGTAGCAGCCTGGCCAGTCGGGGCAGCCCAGTCCGGCGTCGGTCAGGCGCACCCAGGCGCCGAGCACGATCACGACCAGCGTCAGCACGGTCGCGGTCAGCACCAGCCGATTGTAGAATTGGCTTGACATTCGCTCGAATCAGTCTCGCTGGGTCCAGGTCAGAAGGCGTCGCAGATCACGGCGAATGCCGTTGGGATCAGCGTCGGAGGCGTAGCCCATTATTATATTGCCGTCGGGGTCAACGATGTAGCTATGGCCCCGATATTCGGTCATCGGGAAGGAATTTCCCAGTGAATGGGCGGGTTCTCCGTGCAGGATGCGGAAGTTGGCGCTGAGCTCGCGGATCGCTTCGACGGTTTCTGAATCGATGCCGGATTCGATCAGAACCATCAGCCCGATGTCCGGCTGGTGCCGGTCCTGTGCCAGACGGACCTGGCGCAGCCAGTAGAGTTGTTCGAGGCAGTCCTCGCCGCAGGCACCGCGGACGTGGTGGACGAGTTGCCACTGATCGATCAGATCAGCGCGCTCGAGCAAGTCACCGCCGGCCATGGTCAGTGAAAAGTCGGGCAGCTCGATGACCGGCTCGATCAACTCGCCGTGATTGCGGGTCTCGCCGGGCCGCCAGGTCAGCCACTCGCTGTGCAGCAGTGTCGCGATCATGGCCGGAACCAGGAATGCGGCGAATACCAGGACAATCGTGATCTTGTTCTTGGAAGACTTTTTCATGCTTGATTTCGGCGTCGTATCAGGGGTCGAACGGTGAGAATCAGCCAGATCAGGAAGACCGCCAGAGCGATACTGAACCACTGGAATGCGTAGCCCTGGTGTCGTTCCGGGCCCATGGTGACCAGCTGCCAGTCGTCGCCGGAGAGGTGGTCGGGATGGTCCGGATCGAGCAGCAGGACCTGCTCCCTGACTTCCTCGCCGAGCACGGCCTGGATCTTGTCGGTCTCGAAATAGGTCATGAGATTGGGCCAGTTCTCGGTATCCAGCGGCTCGGCCTCGCCGATCTTCAGCCCGACCCGCGGCGGATCATTGAGTCGGCCGCGGATCGTTACCGGGCCGTCGGGGGTAGCGAATTCAGGCGGCGCTCCCGAACGACGGTCCCAGGGGTGCCAGCCCCGGTTGACCATGTAGACATGCTCCGAACCATCCGGGTGGAACGGCGTGAACACGTGAACGCCGGGGTGGTTGTTGCGCACCTGGTTGTCGAGCAGAACATGGCGCCGGGTGTCGAAATGTCCGCTTGCCGACACTTCGGCAAAGCGCGGGGCGGCTTCATCGCCGATTGCTGCCAACTCGATCGTGTCCGCGCTGTCCCAGTGCGCCAGCAGGTCGGCTTTTTCCTCGGCACGCTCGCCCTGCCAGACGGCCAGCCTCAGGCAGGCGACGATAACGATCAGTGCCGCGAGGTGCGGCAGTGCTCGGCGAATCGGTCGGTTTTCGGAAAAGGTCGTCACGGTAAGGACTTATAATCCAGGTTCGATCAACGCAAGGTCATGCTGTGCTGAGCAAAGTCTTAATTATTGGGGTGTTCCTGGGAATTCTCTATACCCTGGCTTCGAGCTTTTACTTCCTCGTCAACGACCGCGGCGATGGCGATCGCACGGTGCGCCGTCTGAGCTGGCGGGTTGGTCTGTCGCTCGGGCTGATTCTGGCGCTGTGGGGTGGTTTTCAGCTCGGCATCATCGAGCCGCAGGGTGTCAACCCGGTACAGTACCCGGGCAGTGACTGACCGCCCGCAGCCAGCGCGGCGAAGCCTTTCAGGTTCAGCAAATCGGGTCGCCGGGGAGTTCCGGCGTGGTCAGAGACGCTCGATGACGTAGTCGCCGCTCGAGACCCGGAACTCGCCGGGTTCCTCAACCAGCAGTTCACGAATCACGCCGGATTCGAGAATCATGGCGTAGCGCTGGCTCCGTTGGCCCATGCCGAAGGCGCTGCCATCGAAATCCAGGCCCAGGAGGCGCGCAAAATCGCCATTACCGTCCGCGGCCATGGTGATGCGGTCCTGCGCGTTATTGGCGCGCGCCCAGGCATCGAGGACGAAAATATCGTTGACCGCAGTGCACACCAGCCGCTCCACGCCACGCTCGGCAAGGGTTTCGGCCTGGCGCAGAAAGCTGGGCAGGTGATCGGCCGAGCAGGTGGGGGTGAATGCGCCGGGAACGGCAAACAGCACCACCCGACCGCTGCCGAGCAGTTCGGTGCTCGAGACCGGGGACGGCCCGGCATCGCTCATGATGGTCAGGGTGGCTTCAGGGATGCGCTGGCCGACGGCAATGCTCATGAATAATCAGTTTCCCAGGGCTTTGTTGATCGCGTCGAGCAGCACGCTCTTGTCGATCGGTTTGGTGATATAGGCCGAAGCACCCTGGCGCATGCCCCAGATGCGATCGGTTTCCTGATCCTTGGTGGTCACGAAGATCACGGGGATGTCGGCGGTCGTCTTTTCCTTGGAGATCTTGCGGGTGGCCTGGAAACCATTGAGCCCGGGCATCACCACGTCCATGAGAATCAGATCGGGTACTTCCTTGATCGCCTTTTCCACGCCCTCCTCGCCGTTGATCGCGGTCACGGCCTGGTGGCCGGCGCCCTCGACAATCTGCTGAAGTGAGTAGAGTTGGGTCTCGGAGTCGTCAACAATCAGTACTTTGGCCATGATTCTCCCTTTGAATTATCGGTTTGAGTGCCTCCACCATGTGACTGGCATGATACTGCATTTATCGCTCTCCGCCCACCAACAAACCGTGATGTGCTTCACGAAACCCGGACCGGAATCCGCCCGCGCCCGCCGCCGGAAACCAGCCGCTCGAATGCATCGGGCAGGTCGTCGAGGCCGATCGTGTCGGCCGCGATCAGGTCGAGGTGGCGAGGCTTCCAGTCACTGGCCAGGCGCTTCCAGATGGTCTCCCGGATGCCGTACGGACAGCCCGATGAGTTGATGCCGAGCAGGCTCACGCCGCGAATGATGAACGGCATGACCGTGGTGTTGAGGCCGATGCCGCCGGCCATGCCGCAGGAGGCGATATTGCCCCAGGGGTGGGTGACGCGGGTCAATCCGGCCAGGGTGTCGCCGCCGACGTTGTCCAGGGCGCCGGCGAAGCGCGCCGAGGCCAGGGGTGTTTCGGGCCAGTGGAGGTCGTGGCGCGAAATGCACTGGCTGGCGCCGAGTTCGTGCAGCCAGTCGAACTCCTCGACCTTGCCGCTGATGGCGGTGACCTGGTAGCCGGCGCGCGAGAAGATGTCGATGGCCAGCGAGCCGACGCCGCCGGAAGCCCCGGTGATGCAGATCGGGCCCATGTCCGGCGTCTGGCCGTTGGCTTCCATGCGGTACAGCGCCAGCGCCGCGGTGAAGCCGGCGGTGCCGAGCACCATGGCCTGCTGCAGATCGAGCCCGTCGGGCAGGGGAATCAGCCACTCGGAGGGTACGCGCAGGTATTGGCTGTAGCCGCCGTCGCGGGTCTCGGACAGGTCACAGCCGGTAATCAGAACCTCGTCGCCGGCATTGAAGCGCTCGGAGTCGCTCGAAACCACCGCCCCGGCGGCGTCGATGCCGCCGTTGAGCGGAAACTTTCGCAGGATCTTGCCTTTGCCGGTGCCGGCCAGGGCGTCCTTGAAATTGACGCTCGACCAGGCCACGCGAATGACCACATCGCCCTCGGATTGCTCGTCGATGGACTGATCGACCAGTTCGGCGCGATAGCCATCCTCATCGTCGAAGATGCGAAAGGCCTTGAAGCGGTCGGGGAGGTTCTCGCTCATGAGGCTCGCCCCTTAGTTGGCCTTGTGAATCGCGCGTCCGTCGACCGCCAGGGCAGCTTCGTGAACGGCCTCCGACAGGGTCGGGTGGGCGTGCACGATGCGCGCCAGGTCCTCGCTCGAGCCGGCAAATTCCATGGCCACCACGCATTCGGCGATCAGCTCGCCGGCAATCGGCCCGACAATCTGCACACCGAGCAGGCGGTCATCCTCGGCATCGGCCAGGATCTTGACGTGGCCGGCAGCTTCGCCCAGGGCCAGCCCGCGCCCGGTGGCGGCGAACGGGAACTGGCCGCTGCGATATTCGATTCCGGCTTCCTTGAGGTCCTTTTCGGTCTTGCCGACCCAGGCGATTTCCGGGTCGGTGTAAATCACCCAGGGGATGGTCTCGAGGTTGATGTGGCCATGCCCGGTGACAATCCGTTCGACCACGGCGATGCCCTCTTCGGATGCCTTGTGGGCGAGCATCGGCCCGCGCACCAGGTCGCCGATGGCCCACACGTTCTCGGCGCTGGTGCGGCAGTCGTCGTCGACCTCGACCTGGCCGCGATCGGTCAGTTTGACGCCGCTGTCGTCGCTCAGCAGGCCCTCGCTGGCCGCGCGCCGGCCGATGGCGACCAGCAGGCGGTCGAAAGTCTCGGTCTGCTCGCCGTTCTTGTCTTCGAACGTTACCTCGACCTTGCCGTCCTTGACGCTGGCATTGGAGACCTTGGCGCCGAGGCGGATGTCGAGGCCCTGCTTCTTGAACTCGCGCCCGGCAGCGCGCGCGATGTCCTTGTCGACGGCGCCGAGCAGTTCGTCCATGGCTTCGAGCAGTACCACGTCCGTGCCGAGGCGCTTCCAGACACTGCCCATCTCGAGCCCGATCACGCCGGCGCCGATCACGCCCATGCGCTCGGGCACGGCTTCGAATTCGAGCACACCGACGTTGTCGACAATGTGCTCGTTGTCGATTTCGACGTTGGGGATGCTGAACGCTACCGAGCCGGCGGCCAGGATGACGTGCTTGCCGGTCGCGCTGAAGGTTTCGCCGTCGTTGGGCTCGATCTCGACCTCGCGATTGGCACCGAGCTTGCCACGACCGTTGACGAATTCGATCTTGTTGGCCTTGAACAGCTGCAGCAGCCCGCCATTGAGTTGCTTGACCACCTTGTCCTTGCGCCCGATCATCTTGTCGATGTCGATCGACAGGCCCTCGACGCTGATGCCGTGCTCGGTGTAGTCGTGCTGGATGTGGTGATAGTGCTTGGACGAATCGAGCAGCGCCTTGGACGGCACGCAGCCGACGTTCAGGCAGGTACCGCCCGGGGCCGGGTTGCCCTTGCTGTCCTGGCGATCATCGATCAGCATCACTTTCTGCTCGAGCTGGGCGGCGCGGATGGCGGCAGCATAGCCGCCGGGTCCACCGCCGATGACGATCAGATCGAATTGCTTGTCAGACATGATTCTTCCTTCGGTTCGAATTCCGGGGTGACGGTGGGTTACAGGCCGAGCAGCATGCGCGAGGGATCCTCGAGCGCTTCCTTGACGGCCACCAGGAACTGCACCGCGTCCTTGCCATCGACGATGCGGTGGTCGTAGGACAGGGCGATGTACATCATCGGCCGGATGACCACCTGGCCATTCTCGGCGATCGGGCGTTCCTTGATGGTATGCATGCCCAGGATGGCGCTTTGCGGCATGTTGAGAAGCGGTGTCGAGATCAGCGAGCCGAATACGCCGCCGTTGGTAATGGTGAAGGTGCCGCCCTGCAGGTCCTCGAGCTGGATCGAGCCCTTGCGCGCACGCTCGGCATACTCATTGATGCCGGACTCGATTTCGGCCAGGCTCTTGCGGTGAGCATCGCGCAGGATCGGCACCATCAGCCCGCGGTCGGTGGAAACGGCAATGCCGACGTCCTGATAACCGTGGTAGATGATTTCATCGCCGTCGACCGAGGCATTGATCACTGGATGCTTCTGCAGTGCCTCGCAGCAGGCCCTGACGAAAAACGACATGAATCCGAGCTTGACGCCATGGCGCTTCTGGAAGTCTTCCTTGTAGCGTGCGCGGATGTCCATGACCGCCTGCAGATTGACTTCATTGAAAGAGGTCAGGATCGCGGCGGTATTCTGCGCTTCCTTCATGCGCTCGGCGATGCGTGAGCGCAGCCGTGACATCTTGACCCGTTCTTCCGGGCGTGGCCCGCTGGCGCCGCTGCTGACATGCTTGTGCATGTCACCCTTGGTGATGCGCCCGCCGCGCCCGCTGCCGGACACCTCCGAGGGGTCAACATCGTGTTCGGCGGCCATGCGGCGCACCGACGGCGAAAGATCCTTGTCATCCGACCGGGTCGGCTGATCGGACTTTCCGGACGACTTGTCCTTGCTATCGTCCTTGCCATCGCCGGACGCCGCCTTTTCCTTGCCCTTGTCGCCGGCGCTGGACTTGTCCTTGTCGCCCTTGTCGTCGTCTTTATCGCTATCGTCGGCTTCCTCGCTGTCCGCCGGCGCCTCGCCCTCGGTAACGGCACCGAGTGCCTGGCCCTGGGTGACCGTCTCGCCTTCTTCGGCGGCGATCGATTCAAGCACACCGTCGGCCGGCGCCGGTACTTCGAGAACGACCTTGTCGGTCTCGAGGTCAACGAGGTTCTCATCGCGCGCGACCGCGTCACCGGCTTTCTTGTGCCATTTGGCGACCGTCGCATCGGAGACCGATTCGGGCAGATTGGGGACTTTGACTTCAATACTCATGTGGATTCCTTACGCTGTGCCTTCACCATGGGTCAGCGCCTGGCCGACCAGTTGTTTCTGTTGTTCGATATGAATCTGGTAGTAGCCGACGGCCGGCGAGGCCGAGCCTTCGCGGCCGGCGTACTTGAGGGTCTGATTGTCGCGGATGCTGGCCTGGATATGGTGCCGGATCTGGAACCAGGCGCCCTGGTTGAGCGGCTCTTCCTGGCACCAGATGATCTCGGTGGCCTGATCGTAGCGATCGATGATGGCCTGCAGTTCCTCGCGCGGGAACGGGTAGAGCTGCTCGACACGCACCACGGCGATGTCTTCGATCTCGCGCTCGGTCTTTTCGGCGGCGAGGTCGAAATACACCTTGCCGGCGCAGAACACCACGCGCTTGACGGCCTTCGGATCGGGCTGGTCGGGGTCGTCGATGACCAGCTGGAATTCGGCGTCGGTCAGGTCTTCCAGCGCCGAGGTCGAGGCCTTGTGGCGCAGCAGCGACTTCGGCGTCATGACCACCAGCGGCTTGCGGAACGGCCGCATCATCTGGCGGCGCAGCATGTGGAACATCTGCGAGGGCAGCGAGGGTACGCAGACCTGGATGTTGTTGCCCGAGCACAACTGCATGAAGCGCTCCAGGCGTGCCGAGGAATGCTCCGGGCCCTGGCCTTCGTAGCCGTGGGGCAGGAACATGACCAGCCCGCACAGGCGCCCCCATTTGGCCTCGCCGGAGGTGATGAACTGGTCGATAACGACTTGGGCACCGTTGACGAAATCGCCGAACTGCGCCTCCCAGATCACCAGCGACCCGGGGTCGGCAGTGGCATAGCCGTACTCGAAACCCAGCACGGCTTCCTCGGACAGCAGTGAGTCGATCACGGTGATCTGGCGCGGGTCCTGAGCCAGGCGTGCCAGGGGCACCAGTGGCCGACCATCTTCCTGATTGTGCAGCACGGCGTGGCGATGGAAAAAAGTGCCGCGTCCGGAATCCTGCCCGACCAGGCGCAGGCCGTGGCCATCGCGCAAAAGGCTGGCGTAGGCGAGCGTTTCGGCAAAGCCCCAGTCCATGCGCTGCTCGCCGGCCGCCATCTTGCGGCGCGCCTCGATGATCCGGCTGACTTGCTTGTGGAGCTTGAAGTCCTCGGGGATCTCGGTGAACGAGTCGGCCAGGTCGCGGATGTCGTCGAGCGCGAGTGAAGTGTCGGCCGGGTCGCGCCAGTCGCTTTCGAGGAAGGGTTCCCAGTCGACCGTGACCAGCGCATCCTCTTCGGGTACGAGTTCGACCACCGGGTCGCCGGCGTCGAGCCGGTCGCGGTAATCGGCCGAGGCCTTGTCGAGGCCTTTCTTGTCGATCAGTCCCTCGCTGGCGAGCTGGTCGGCATACTGCTTGTGGACCGAGTCGAGGTTGCGGATGACTTCGTACATGCGCGGCTGGGTGGCTGCCGGCTCGTCGGCCTCGTTGTGGCCGTGGCGGCGGTAGCAGATCAGATCGATGA
>CAYQJJ010000023.1:0-18138 GCA_964417745.1 uncultured Wenzhouxiangella sp. | reverse complement strand
TGATCGGGTCCTGGGCCGGGCTGGTGATCGCGTCGTTGCTTTTCGGGCTGGCCCACGCCGTCACGCGCGCCTACTTTGTCGTGACCTTCCTGGTCGGTCTCTACCTGGGGCTGTTGTACCACTGGACCGGCAATCTGCTTGTTCCGGTGCTGGTGCACTTTCTCTACGACTGGGTCGCGCTCCACTACTATTGCTCACGGGCGCGCTGTTCGCCACGCTGACTGCCCGGCGCTTCAGGCCGAGCGCCGCTTGCGTTTGCGCCGTCCCAGCAGCGGCGCCAGGTATTGGCCGGTCCACGAGCCCTTGGTCTCGGCGACCTGTTCCGGGGTGCCGGTAGCAATGATCCGCCCGCCGCCTTCGCCGCCCTCGGGGCCGAGGTCGACGAGCCAGTCGGCGGTCTTGATGACATCGAGGTTGTGCTCGATGACCACCACGGTATTGCCGGCGTCGCGCAGCTTGTGGAGGACGGCGAGCAGGTGCTTGATGTCCTCGAAGTGCAAGCCGGTGGTGGGCTCGTCGAGGATGTAGAGGGTGTTGCCGGTATCGCGCTTGGATAGTTCGCGGGCGAGCTTGATACGCTGGGCCTCGCCGCCGGAAAGCGTGATCGCGCTCTGGCCGAGGCGGATGTAGCTCAGGCCCACGTCCATCATGGTCTGGAGCTTGCGTGCCACCGAGGGCACCGGCTCGAAGAACGCCAGCGCATCCTCGACGGTCATGTCCAGAACCTCGTGGATGTTCTTGCCCTTGTAGGTCACCGTCAGGGTCTCGCGGTTGTAGCGCTTGCCCTGGCAGAGGTCGCAGGGCACGAAAACGTCGGGCAGAAAATGCATCTCGACGCGGATCATGCCGTCGCCCTGGCAGGCCTCGCAGCGCCCGCCCTTGACGTTGAACGAGAAGCGCCCCGGCTTGTAGCCGCGCGTGCGCGCTTCCTGGGTGCCGGCGAACAGCTCGCGCACCGGGGTGAAGATGCCGGTATAGGTGGCCGGGTTGGAGCGTGGCGTCCGGCCGATCGGGCTCTGGTCGATTTCCACCACCTTGTCGAACAACTCCAGGCCGCTGTAGTCGTCGAAAGGCGCCGGATTTTCGGCCGCACCGTTGAGTTCGCGGGCCAGCAGGCGGTAGAGCGTGTCGTTGATCAGCGTCGACTTGCCCGACCCCGACACGCCGGTCACGCACACCAGGTGCCCGGCCGGCAGCGCCAGATCGACCGCCTGGAGGTTGTTGCCGCTGGCGCCGTTGAGCCGGAAAATGCGCGCCTCGTCGGGCTCGCGGCGGCTGGCCGGGATCTCGATGACCCGGCGCCCCGACAGGTAGTCGCCGGTCAGCGATTCGGTGCAGTCGGCCAGCCCCCCGGGCGAGCCGCTGTAGACGATCTGCCCGCCGTGGACGCCGGGGCCGGGCCCGATATCGACGACATGGTCGGCGGCGCGAATGGCGTCCTCGTCGTGCTCGACGACGATCACCGTGTTGCCCAGATCGCGCAGGCGCGTCAGCGTCTCGAGCAGGCGCGCGTTGTCGCGCTGATGCAGGCCGATCGAGGGTTCGTCGAGTACATACATCACCCCGACCAGCCCGGCGCCGATCTGGCTGGCCAGCCGGATCCGCTGGGCCTCGCCGCCGGACAGGGTGTCGGCCTGGCGATCCAGGGTCAGGTAGTCGAGCCCGACGTTGACCAGAAAGCGCAGGCGCTCGCGGACTTCCTTGAGGATCTTGGCGGCGATGTCGGCACGCCAGCCGCCGAGCTCGAGCGCCTCGAAGAAATCCAGGCAGCGTTCGACCGACCAGCTCGAAACCGCCGGCAGGTTGTGCTCGCCGACGAACACGTTGCGTGCCGCCGCGTTGAGCCGCTGGCCGTCGCACGACGGGCAGGGCTGCGCGGAAATGTAGCGCGACAATTCCTCGCGCACGATCCGCGAATCGGTCTCGCGGTAGCGCTTTTCGAGGTTCGGGATGATGCCCACGAACGGATGGCTGCGCGTTTTCCTGCCGCGTTCGGACAAGTACTTGAAGCTGATTTTTTCCTGGCCGCTGCCATAGAGAACGATCTGCTGGAGCTTTTTCGGGAGTTCCTCGAACGGTGTCTCGATGTCGAACCCGTAATGCCGGGCGAGCGACTGGACGAGCTGAAAGTAGTAGGCGTTGCGCCGGTCCCAGCCGCGGATCGCGCCGCCGGCCAGCGACAGCGAGCGATTGGCCACCACCCGGTCGGGGTCGAAGAACTGGGTCACGCCCAGTCCGCCGCAGGCCTGGCAGGCGCCGTTGGGATTGTTGAACGAAAACATGCGCGGCTCGAGCTCGGCCAGGCTGTAGTCGCAAACCGGGCAGGCAAAGCGCGCCGAAAACAGCAGGTCGGCGGTCGCTTCGTCGGCATCCATGGGCGCGACAATCGCCAGGCCGTCGGCCAGCCCGAGCGCGGTCTCGAAGCTCTCGGCCAGGCGCTGGGCCAGCCCGTCGCGGATCCGGAACCGGTCGACGACCGCCTCGATGGTGTGCTTGCGGCGCAGCGCAAGCCTGGGCAGTTCGTCATCGAGGTCGATGACCTCGCCGTTGACCCGGGCGCGCACGAACCCCTGGGCGCGCAGGTTCTGCAGCAGCTGCACGTGCTCACCCTTGCGGTTGCGCACCATGGGTGCCAGCAGCATCATGCGCGTACCCTCGGGCTGGGCCAGCACGGTATCGACCATTTCCGAGACGGTCTGGGCGTCGAGTTCCTCGCCGTGGTCCGGGCAGCGTGGCTTGCCGACCCGGGCGAACAGCAGGCGCAGGTAGTCGTGGATCTCGGTCACCGTGCCGACGGTCGAGCGCGGGTTGTGGCTGGCCGCCTTCTGTTCGATGGAAATGGCCGGCGAAAGCCCCTCGATCTGGTCGACATCGGGCTTTTCCATCATCGACAGGAACTGGCGGGCGTAGGCCGACAGCGATTCGACATAGCGGCGCTGGCCCTCGGCGTAAATGGTGTCGAAAGCCAGCGAGGACTTGCCCGAACCCGACAGCCCGGTGAAAACGATCAGCCGGTCGCGTGGCAGCTCGAGGTCGACGTTGGCGAGATTGTGGGTCCGCGCGCCGCGAACAGTGATCGATTTCATGCCAGCCAGTCTGATTGAGTCAAGCCTGCTAATATATCGCCTCGAGTGAAGACGAGTGAACACGCGGCAAAATCCGTCCCGCGACGGGGCTGTCGAGAGGCGCGAAATGCGGCGCAGGTCGCGCGTGTGACTTGACCAGCGCTGCAGTGTCCAGTAAAATTCTCGCTCTTTGCTAAAGCACTTTTCTTGGAGCAACGCTCATGTACGCGGTATTTACCACCGGCGGCAAACAGTACCGGGCCTCGCAGGGCGATGTCGTCCGGGTTGAAAAGCTCGAGGCCGACAAGGGCTCGACCGTTGAAATCGACAAGGTCCTGATGGTCGGCGAAGGCGATGATGTGCGAATCGGCACGCCAACCGTTGAAGGCGGCAAGGTGACAGCCGAGGTCGTCGAGCACGGCCGCGGCGACAAGGTGCGCATCATCAAGTTTCGTCGGCGCAAGCATTCGATGAAGCAGATGGGCCATCGCCAGTACTACACTGATCTCAAGATCACCGGAATCGAGGGCTGAACCATGGCACATAAAAAAGCAGGCGGTTCGACACGCAACGGCCGCGACTCCAATCCGAAATACCTCGGCGTCAAGCGCTACGGCGGCGAGAACGTCATCGCCGGCAACATCCTGGTGCGCCAGCGCGGAACCCGCTTTCACGCCGGCGCCAACGTTCAGGTTGGTCGCGACTACACCCTGTTTGCGGTGTCCGACGGCAAGGTTGTGTTCGAAAAGCGCGGCAAGCCGGTTCGCCAGTACGTCTCGGTCCAGCCGGCCGAGTAAGCGCGGGCAACAGCCGGGCCACGCCGAAAGCCCCGCCTTGCGCGGGGTTTTTTGTACCCGGTACCTTCGCTGCGCGGGAGCCATGCCGTGAAATTCGTAGATGAAGCCTCGATCACCGTGACCGCCGGCAAGGGCGGCCCCGGTTCGGTCAGTTTCCGGCGCGAGAAGTACATCCCCCGTGGCGGCCCCGACGGTGGGGACGGCGGCGATGGCGGCAGTGTCTGGCTGGTGGGAAATTCCGGCCTCAACACGCTGGCCGATTTCCGCCATGCCCGGCATTTCAAGGCCCGCAACGGCGAGCCGGGTGCCGGCCGGCAGCGAACCGGTCGCTCGGCCGACGATATCGATATCGCCGTCCCGCTGGGAACGATCGTGACAGCGTCCGAAACCGGCGAGCGCATCGGCGAGATCACCGCCGAGGGCCAGCGCCTGCTGGTGGCCCGGGCCGGCGAGGGCGGGCGCGGCAACATCAATTTCAAGTCCTCGGTCAACCGCACCCCGCGCCAGTTCACACCGGGCACGCCGGGCGAGGAGCGCTCGCTCCAGCTCGAACTGCGGGTGCTGGCCGATGTCGGCCTGCTCGGGTTTCCCAACGCCGGCAAGTCGACGCTCATCAGTGCCGTCTCGGCGGCCCGTCCCAAGGTCGCCGATTACCCGTTTACCACGCTGCACCCGAACCTGGGCGTGGTCAGTCTGGAGCCCGGCCGCAGCTTCGTGATCGCCGATATCCCCGGGGTCATCGAGGGCGCGGCCGAAGGCGCGGGGCTCGGCATCCGCTTTCTCAAGCATTTGCAGCGTACCCGGCTGCTGCTGCACCTGGTCGAGGTCGCACCGGTCGACGGCAGCGACCCGGTCGAGCAGGTGCGGACCCTGGAGCACGAACTGCAGCGTTTCGACGCCGATCTTGCCGGCCGCGAGCGCTGGCTGGTGATCACCAAGATCGACCAGCTCGACCGCGAGACACTCGATGCGGCGGTTGCCGACATTATCGCGCGGCTGGATTGGCAGCCGCCCTGGTTTGCTGTCTCGTCGGTGGCCCGGCAGGGGCTCAATGAGCTGCTCGGCCGGATCATGACGCATATCGAACAGAACGGAGCGGTCGACTGATGTACGTTGACCGCATGGCCCACTAGCCCTCGGGAGTCCCTTGTGAACGAATCCAGCCAATCCGACTCCGGGTCGAGCGCCGACCCGACGCCTACCTTCGCCGCGCTGGGCCTGCCCGAAGCGCAGCTTGAAGTGCTGCGCGCCCTCGGCTACGAAGCCCCATCGCCGATCCAGACCCAGACCATTCCGCCGCTGCTGGCCGGGCGCGACGTGCTCGGGCAGGCCCAGACCGGAACCGGCAAGACCGCCGCCTTTGCCTTGCCGGTGCTGGCACGGCTTCAGCGCGAGGGAAACAAGCCCGCCGCGCTGGTGCTGGCGCCGACACGCGAGCTGGCGATCCAGGTCGCCGAGGCCTTTCAGCGTTATGCCGGCGGGATCACCGGCTTTCACGTGCTGCCGATCTACGGCGGGCAATCCTACGGCCCGCAGCTGGCCGGCCTGCGGCGCGGGGCTGATGTCGTGGTCGGCACCCCCGGACGGGTCATCGACCATCTCAACAAGGGCACGCTCGATCTTTCCGCGCTGCAGACCCTGGTGCTCGACGAGGCCGACGAGATGCTGCGTATGGGCTTTATCGACGATGTCGAGAAGCTGCTCGAGCGTGTGCCTGACAACGCCCAGCTGGCGCTGTTCTCGGCCACGATGCCGGCGGCTGTCCGGCGCATTGCCCAGCGCTTTCTGAAAAACCCCGAAGAGATCGCCATCCGGTCGGCGACCACGACCGCGGCGCGGATTCGCCAGCGCTTCTGGCTGGTCAGCGGGATGCACAAGCTCGATGCGCTGACCCGCATTCTGGAAGTCGAACCGTTTGACGGCATGCTGGTTTTCGCGCGTACCCGGGTTGCCACCGAAGAGCTGGCGGTACGCCTCTGCGCGCGCGGATTTTCGGCTGCCGCGCTCAACGGCGATGTGCCGCAGAATCAGCGCGAGCAGCTCGTCGACCGGCTGCGCAAGGGTGGCATCGATATTCTGGTGGCTACCGACGTGGCCGCGCGCGGGCTGGACGTCGAGCGCGTGACCCACGTGGTCAACTACGACATTCCCTACGACACCGAAGCCTATGTCCACCGCATCGGCCGGACCGGCCGGGCCGGGCGTTCCGGCGAGGCGATCCTGTTCGTTGCACCGCGCGAGCGCGGCATGCTGCGAGCGATCGAAAAGGCCACGCGCCAGCCCATCGAGGCAATGGGCGTGCCCTCGGTTGCCGATGTCAACGAAGAGCGTATCGCGCGCTTCAAGGCGGCCGTGACCGGTGCGCTCGAGAGCGAGGAGCTGGCGCTGTATCGCGATATCGTCGATTCCTACCAGGCCGAGACCGGGGCCGACATGGGCGATATCGCCGCGGCCCTGGCGCGACTGACGCGCGGTGGCGACGACCTGCTGCTCAGCGAGCGTGCGCCACCGCCGGAGCCGCCCGCGCGTTCCGGGCAGCGCCACGACGCCGACCACAAGCCCCGGCGCGCCGGGCCGCGGCGTGATGCTGACGATGCCGACAAGTCCACCTACCGCATCGAGGTCGGCCACGTCCACGGCGTCAAGCCCGGCAATATCGTCGGCGCGATTGCCAACGAGGCGAATCTCGACAGCGGCCAGATCGGGCGGGTCAGCATCCAGCAGGAATTCAGCCTGGTCGACCTGCCGGTCAGCCTCGGAGCCGACGTGCTCAAGCACCTGGCCAAAGTACGGGTTGCCGGCCAGGCGCTGGCGATTGCGCGCGATCACGGTCCGGGGCGCAAGCCCGCATCCGGCCCCGGGTCGGCGCCAAAACCTTCTCGGGCCGGGGATGAGCCGCCGCGCCGGCCGCACAAACCGAGTGGCAAGAAGCCGGCCGGCAACAAGCCGAGCCGCGGGAACAAGGCAGCCGGGAGCGGGGTTCGCAAAAAGGCCGGAGGCGATGGCCCGCGCAAGCCGGTACAGACCCGGGCCGCGCGCAAGGCTGGCCATACCCCCAAGCGTACCAAGCGCTAAGCGCGTCTTGCCGGCTCAGGCGCGCTCGAAGCGCATCTCGATGCAACAGCCGCGCGGGGTGCCGCGCGCGGCGATACTCGCGCCGTGGTGCTCGGCGATCAGCCGGGCGATGTAGAGACCAAGGCCCAGGTGGACCCGCTCGCTGCGGCCTGAGCGGTGCGAGACCATCGAATCGAAAAGCGTCGCCGCGACTTCCGGTGCCGGGCTCGGCCCCTCGTTTTCCACGCTCAGAAGCACTGTATTGCGACGCGCCTGGAGTGTGATCTCGATGCGCCCGTCGACCGGGCTGACGTCGCCCGCGTTTTCAATCAGTTTGTCGAGTGCCTGGGCGAGCAGGTCCGGTGCACCGTCGATGTACACCGGACGCGCACCGCGGATTTCCAGCACGAACCGGCGCCCGGAGAACGTGCTCCGGCAGGCCTCGGTGTAGGATTCGAGCCAGGCATCGATGGCCAGGCGTTCGGTCTGCTCGGCGCGGATCGAATCCTCGGTGCGGGCGGCCTGGTTCATGGCCTGGAAGATGCGATTGAGCCGGTCGCTGCCTTCGCGGGCGCGCTGGCCGTAGCGCACGATCTGATCCGGGTCGCTGGCCTGTTCGAGATTGTCGAGGGAGGAGCCGATCATTGCCAATGGCGTGCGCAGCTCGTGGGCCAGCTTGTCGGCCAGGGTGCGCAGGTAGGCCTGATGCTCACCCAGCCGCCCGAGCAGCGAGGAGACGCTGCGACCCAGGTC
The DNA here is from genome assembly GCA_964417745.1 of uncultured Wenzhouxiangella sp. Classification (GTDB taxonomy): domain Bacteria; phylum Pseudomonadota; class Gammaproteobacteria; order Xanthomonadales; family Wenzhouxiangellaceae; genus Wenzhouxiangella. Next base: position 10,469 of record CAYQJJ010000023.1, on the reverse strand, counting down.
TCCCAGTTCGTCACCGGCGCGCGATGGGGCGAGTACCTCACGAACCCGGCCGTCACTGGCCACGGCTGACTCGGCCGCATCGCGCAGGCGGCGGATGCGCTCGGAAAGTACGGTGGCAAAGCCCAGCAGAACCAGCGCGATCAACAGCAGCGCCCCCAGCCCGAGCCCGAGCAGGCGAACGACAGCCTGGTTGGACTGCAGCAGCAGCGCATCGGCATCGCGCCGGAGCACGACCTGTCCGAGCGTGTGGCCATCGACCATCACCGGAGCGCTGGCCGACAGCTCGATGCCCGGGTCGCCGGCACGGGTCGACCAGTACGCGCCGGGTTGCGGGGTCCCGATATCGGGGCCAATGAGCCGGGCGCTGTCGAGCCCGCGTTCCGGGCTGACCGGTAGTCGGCCGCTGAGCAGCTGTTCGTACAACAGGGTTTCCAGCCAGGTCGGGGCTTGTGAAGGCTCGTTCGCCGGGCTTTCGAGCAGCCGGCGGGCGCGGCCGAGAACCCAGCCTTGCGGGTTGACCGCCCAGGCCTGTGCGCCCGGGGGTGCCAGCTCCTCGAGGCGCTCGTCGAGCGCCGGGGTGGTCGTGACCAAGGCTCGCGGGGCGACGTTGATGCGCCGGCTGGCCGGGACCTGCCCGGGGGCGTCGACGTCGGCGATGCGAAAGCCCAGGCGGGTTGGTTCCGGGTTCCCGGAAACGCGCGCCTCCAGCGTCCAGCCGCTGCGGGTGGGTTGCCAGTAGCCCTCGATGCGTGGCCAGTCGGCGTCGCCGGTGTGCGGGTCGGCCAGCCAGCCGGGTGCCAGTGGTGCCAGCTTCACCGAGCTTTCGGCCGGCGAGCCCGGGTGTTCGTGTTCGAACGCCAGGGTGAGGCGATCTCCGGCGCCACGCTGCGGGTCACTGAATGCCAGTCGTGGACTGGTCGCGCGAAACAGCAGGTAGAGGCCGTCGGGCATGCGCGCGGCGCTGAAGGTGACCCGCAGCCGCTCGTCGGCGGACGCGAAAGTCTGGGCGGCATCATCGAGGTGCGCCCAGTCGTCGGCGTAGCCGTCCAGGTTCAGGCGTGTCTGGCCTCGCTGGGCGTAGAACAGCTCCCCTTCGGCGCGCGACCAGGCCGGATGCGGGTCGCGGGCCAGGGAATCGGCGATCGCCCGTGCGCTGTCGACCAGCCCCTGGGCGTGTCCGGCGCGCAGCGTCTGCTCGACCTCGCGCGCGAACTGCCAGGCCCCGACCGGAATGGCCAGCACCACGGCACTGATCAGCAGCAGCTGGCCGCGCAGCCCGAAGCGTTTCATGGTCTCGGCGCCTGCCTGAAGATGGGCCGGATGGGCACGACGCGCTCAGCCGGCCCAGCGATAGCCGGCACCGTGGACCGTGTCGAGTGCGCAAAATTCGGGGTCGACGGCCTGGAACTTGCGCCGAATGCGCTTGATGTGCGAGGTCACGGTGGTTTCATCGACCATCAGGCTGGCCGCTTCCATGAGCTGCGACCGGGTCTTGACGTGGCCGGGATGGCGGGCCAGCGCATGCACCATCCAGAACTCGGTAATGGTCAGGGGAACCGGCCTGCCATCCCAGTGGACGGTCAGAGCATCGGTATCGAGCGCCAGTGGCCCGTGCCTGAGCGGGGCGTTGACCGGCTCGCGACGGGCCAGCACATCCATGCGCCGGAACAGCGCCACGATACGCGCGAGCAGATGCGACAGGCTGATGTCCTTGGTCAGGTAATCATCCGCGCCGAGCCGCAGACCGGAGACCGCATCGAGGTCACTGTCGCGCGCGGTCAGGAAGATGATCGGCAGCTCCGGGGCGCGTTCGCGCAGCCCGCGGCACAGTGAAAAACCGCCTTCGGGTTCGTCGCCCAGGCCGATATCGATGATCACCAGATCCGGCAACCGGGCGGCAAATGCTGCTTCGGCCTCGCGGCGGCCGGCATATCCGGCGGTGCGGAAACCATAGCGCTCGAGCGCCTCGCGGTAGTTGTCGCGAATCGGACTCTCGTCTTCAACGATGGCGATCAGGCGCTGGCTCATGGGAGTGGAATGATACCGGTTCCCCGGCCCGTGCAGTGCCGGTGCGCGCAGCCGGACCGGCGACTATCGGGCCTGCCATGAAAAAGCCAGATTTCGGCCGCGAATGGCCATCTCCGCGCCTCCCGGAGGGCAGCGCGGCGGGGTGAAATACGGGCTGAGCTTGCAACACCCCATGACCCCGGAGAGGAGATAGACCGTGATTTTTCCCAGAACCCTGAAACTCCTGACAGCCCTGATGCTGGCCGTCAGCATCCCCGCGCTGGCCGATGATCAGGCAGTGATGTGGCTCGATACAGCCGGCGACGGCGAGGCGGGGCGGGCGGTTCTGCTCGAGACCGACGTCGGAATCGAAGTCGCCGGCCTGATCGCTCGCAGCCGGGTCAGCCAGCGGTTTTTCAACAACAGCGGGCAATGGGCCGAGGGCCGCTACGTGTTTCCGCTGCCCGACGACAGCGCCGTGGACGAGTTGACGATCCGCATCGGCGACCGGCTCATCGAAGGCGAGATCCAGGAGCGCGGCGAAGCCCGCCAGACCTACCGCCGGGCGCGGGCCGCGGGGCAGGCGGCCGGTCTGGTCGAGCAGGAGCGGGCCAATCTGTTCACCACCCATGTGGCCAATATCCCGCCCAACCAGGAAATCGAGGTGCGGATCGGATTCCGGCAGCGGGTCGACTTCGAGCACGGGCGCTTCAGTCTGCATTTTCCGACCAGCGTGCTGCCGCGCTTCGTGCCGGGCAAACCGCTGGCGCCAGGTATGGGCAGCGACGCTCCCGGAGGCGGCTGGTCGCCGGACACCGACCGGGTACCGGATGCTTCGCGCATCAGTCCGCCGGTGCAGCACCCCGATGCCGATGACTGGAACCCGCTGCGCATGAACGTCGCGCTGCGCGCCGACATGCCCGTGTCGATGCTCGAGTCCAGCCACCATCCGATCGAGCGCGAGTTCGCCGATGACACCTGGCACATCCGCCTGGCCGAGCCGGGTGATGCCTCGGGGCGGGATTTCGAGCTGGTCTGGCGCCCGGCGAACCCCGAGCAGGTGCATGGCAGCTTGTTCAGCGAGACCCGCAATGGTCACGAACACGCCCTTCTGATGCTGGTGCCGCCGGCCGAGTTCACGGCCGAGAAGACCCCACGCGAGGTGGTCCTGATCGTCGATACCTCCGGGTCGATGCGCGGCGAGGCGATGGCCCAGGCGCGCGACTCACTGGTCTTTGCATTGGACCGTCTGGGTCCGCTTGATCGCTTCAACGTGATGGAGTTCAATCATTTGACCCGTTCGCTGTTCGATGCCCCGGTTGCCGCCAGCAACGCCAATATCGCGCGCGCCCGGCAATTCGTTGCGGCGCTCGAGGCCGGCGGCGGAACGGTCATGGGCCCGGCGCTGGAGCGCGCGATGCGGCCCGGGATTGCCGATGAGCACCTGCGCCAGATCGTGTTCATGACCGACGGCGTCATCGCCAACGAAGACGAAGTGCTCGATCAGATCCGGCGCGAGATCGGGGACAGCCGGCTGTTCACCGTCGGCATCGGCCACGGCGTCAACAGCCAGTTCCTGCGCGACGGCGCCCGCCTTGGCCGCGGCAGCCATACCCGGATAGCCGATATCGCTCAGGTGCGCAGCCGCATGGGCGAGCTGCTCAGCCAGCTGACCCGCCCGGTGCTCCACGATATCGAGCTGCACTGGCCGGGCGAGGCTGAAATCCTGCCCGAGTCGCTGCCGGATCTGTATACCGGCCAGCCGCTGGTGGTGAGTGCCCGCGCCGATTCGCTGCAGGGCGATCTGACCGTATCGGCCCGCTCGGATGGCCGGGCCTGGCAACAGACGCTTTCTCTGGACGGCGCGCTGCCGGTCGAGGGCGTGGCCGCTCACTGGGCGCGGCATCGCATTCAGCAACTGTCCGATCGGGCCGGGAATGGCATTGCCGACGAGCAGGCCCGGGCCCGGACTCTCAGTACCGCCCTGGACTACGGGCTGCTCAGCTCGCAGACCAGCCTGGTGGCGGTCGACCGCACGCCCCGTCGCAGCCGCGATGCGGCGCTGGAGCGCCACGACCTGCCGACCAACCTGGCCCACGGGCGCGAGCTCGAGGGCTTTTTTGACGCCCGGTCAACGCGCGCCATGCCGGAGACCGACGGCGGGTCGTTTCAGTCCGCGCTGCGCGGCATGCTGGCCTTGCTGCTGGTGGGCCTGCTGCTCGGCCATCGCCGCCTGGCGCGGCTCGATGACTCGGAGGGCAGCTGATGCCACGCGCACTGATACTGGCCGCCCTGCTGGCGGCAGGCGGCTGGCAGCTGGGGCAGGGCGCGAGCGTCCAGCTCAAGGCCTGGCTGGGCCAGGTGCTTCTGGAACGCGCCTGGGCGGGCACGGACGAATCGCCCCGATCGCCCTGGCCGGGCGCCGTTTCTCACCCGGTGGCAAGGTTGCACGTTCCGGCCCTGGGGATCGAGCGGCTGGTGCTCGACGGCGCCGAGACACCGGTGCTGGCCTGGGGGCCGGGCCTGGAAACCGGAGCGGGCGGTCATCGCATGATCGCCGCGCACCGTGATACCCATTTCCGCTTTCTCGGGCAGCTCGAGCGCGGCCAGGTGATCGAGCTCGAGCTGGCCGACCGCCGGGTCGAGCGCTGGCGGGTGATCGCTCATGAAGTGGTCGATGCGCGTACCACGCGCCTGGACATGGGCCGGGAAGGCGACTTGCTCACGCTGGTGACCTGCTACCCGTTCGACGCGGCCTCGCCCGGCGGCCCGCTGCGCTACGTGGTCAGCCTGGCCCCGGCGGATACGGCCGCTATCGACCCGGCCGAAACGTCATGACCACGCTGGCGCTCAACGAACTCAGCCGTTCGATGCGCGAACGCCTCGGGCTGGATCCGGCCGCCGAGCGGGTAATGCCGGGCTCGCGCGGAGATGCTTCGGCTGGCGATCCACAAGCGCGGAGCCTGGCACGGACCCCGCCCGAGGACCGGGCGGAGGGCGGAAATCGGCTTCGTATTGGCACGCTGTCGACTGGCATGGGATAATCTGAGGCCGAAATCGAACGCACTAGAGCAGGTTGATTCGTGACCGAAGGAATTCAGATCCCGATTGCCGTCAAGAGCGGCGAGAAAGTCCGCAAGCCGCAGGGCTTCACCGCCATTCGTGATGGCGTCAAGGCGCGCGCCGGCGCGGCGGCCGACCCGATCGGCCGCAAACCGTCCTGGCTGCGCGCCCGGCTGCCGTCGGGTGGCAAGTACGAGGAGGTTAAGCGCAACGTCAACGAGCACCGCCTGGCCACCGTCTGCCAGGAGTCGAAATGCCCGAATATCGGCGAGTGCTGGTCGAATGGCGTTGCCACCATCATGCTGATGGGCGATGTCTGCACGCGCGCCTGCCGTTTCTGTTCGGTCGATACGGGCAACCCGCGTGGCTGGCTGGATGCCGAGGAACCGGCCAACTCGGCCGAGTCGGTGCGCATCATGGATCTCAAATACGTGGTGCTGACCTCGGTTGATCGCGACGACCTGCCGGACGGGGGAGCGCGGCACTACGCGGACTGCGTGCGTGCCATCAAGCACGAAAACCCCGGGACCCGGGTCGAGGCACTCACACCCGACTTTCAGGGCCGCCTGCACGATATCGAGACGGTGGTCGATTCCGGGCTTGATGTGTTTGCCCAGAACGTCGAGACCGTCGAGCGTTTGACCCACCCGGTGCGCGACCCGCGTGCAGGCTATCAGCAGACTCTGGACGTACTGGCGCACGCCAAGCGCCACCGGCCGGACGTGCTGACCAAGACCAGCCTGATGCTCGGCCTCGGCGAGACCAGCGAGGAAATCATCAAGACCATGGATGATCTGCGCGCAATCGGGGTCGACATCCTCACCTTTGGTCAGTACCTGCGCCCGACCGTCAATCACCTGCCGGTCGAGCGCTTCGTGACCCCCGAGGAATTCCGCGAGCTGCGCGAAATCGGCCTGGCCCGGGGTTTTCTCGAGGTGGTCTCGGGCCCGCTGGTTCGCTCCAGCTACCGGGCCGACCGGGTATTCGAGAAAAACAACTGCGGCATCGACGAGTCGGCCGCCTGAGCTTGGCCCGCCTTATTGACCACCCTGCCTACTGCGGTACCGCCAGGCCCCGCGTCCGCGGCGTTTCGCTCGGTCGCGCATCCTCACCGTACAGGCGAGTACGCCTCCGGTGCACTCGGTCGCGAAACGCCCCGGCCACAGCACCTGTCGGCCCCTCGCTGCGGCACGGTGATGAATAAGGCGGGCTTGGGCAGCGCCGCGCACCCATCGGCATGAGTGCGCTCAAAGACCGCGAGGACTGGCTCGAGCGCCTTGCCGAGGTGCTCGAACAGGCCCGGCGGCGCGAGCGCACGCTGACCTACCTCGAAGTTGCCGACGCCCTGGCCATGCCCGGGCCGCAACGCATCCACAAAACGACCCGCCTGCTGGAGACTCTGCTCAAGCGCGACGCCGAAGCCGGGCACGCGCTGCGTTCGGCGCTGGCCGTCAGCCGTGGTCGCAATGGCCGGCCGGCGCCAGGCTTTTTCGATCGCGCCGAGCGGCTCGGGCTGTTCGACGGGCGCGATCCCGAAGCCTTTCACGACCGATTGCTGGCCGAGCTGTTCAAGAGCGAAATCGACGCCTGACGCCCGAAGCATGTATATTTCCACTCCCGGTCCGCCCCGGCGCGCAACTGCCCCGGTCGGCCGCCCCATCCATTTAAAAAAGTGACCATCAACATGACCATCCAGGCAATGGCGCGCTATGCCCTGATCCTTTCCTTCCTGCCGGCGCTGCTGATCGGCTGCGGCGGCACCGACCAAGAGGCCGAAGCCATGAGCGAGACCCGGACCGACGCAGCCAGTGATGAGGCCAGTGACGCGGCCGAGCGCCTGGAAGCACCCGCCGACGATTCGGTTTCCGAACCGGTCGCCGAGCGACGCGACCATGTCGTCTCGGCGCCAGGTGGCGACCGGGACGATCCGTACTACTGGCTGCGCGACGACGAGCGCGAGGATGCCGACATGCTCGCCTATCTGGAGGCCGAGAACGACTACAAGGAAGCCCGGCTGGCGCATCTGTCCGACCGGCGCGAGGCGCTGTTCGAGGAACTGCGCGGGCGGGTCGTGGAGGATGACTCGACCGTGCCCTACCTTGACCGCGGGTACTGGTACTACACGCGCTACGAGGCCGATCGCGAATATCCGATCTACGCTCGCCGCGAGGGCTCGCTCGAGGCCGACGAGGAGGTAATCCTCGATGCCAACGAGCGTGCCGCCGACGAAAGCTTCTACCAGATCGGGGGGCGCGACGTCAGCGCCAGCGGCCGCTACCTGGCCTGGCTGGAAGATACCGTGGGTCGGCGCCAGTACCAGATCCTGGTCAGGGATCTCGAGACCGGCGACGTAACCGAGACCGGCATCACCGGCGTATCGAGCCTGTCCTGGTCAGGCGATGACCAGTACCTGTTCTACGTTGCCAACCACCCCGATACCCTGCGCTCCTGGCAGGTGCGGCGCCTTGACCTCGAAGACCCCACCGCCGAGGGCGAGGTGGTCTACCAGGAAGACGACGAAGCGTTCTACACCGGTATTGGCCGCACCACCTCCAACGCCTACAACATGATTTACCTGCGCTCGACGGTGTCGTCCGAGGCCCACGTTGTTCCCGCCGGGCAACCGACCGCGGATTTCGAGGTGTTCTTCCCGCGCGAACGTGACCACGAATACAACGCCGACCATCTCGAGTCGCGCTGGGTCATCCGCAGCAACCATGAGGCGCCCAACTTCCGCATCATGACCGTCGGCGAGGACGAGCACGCCGACCGCGATGCCTGGCAGGATGTCATCGCGCACGATGAAGACGTGTTCATCCACGATTTTGCCGCCATGCAGGACTTTCTGGCGATCGGCGAGCGCTCCAACGGCCTGCGCCGCATCCGGATCGTCGACTGGGCGTCGGGTGAATCCTCGCGCCTGGAATTCGACGAGCCGGCCTACGCAGCTTACCTGGGCACGAATACCGATCAGTCGAGCTCGAAACTGCGCTTCGTCTACACCTCCATGACCACGCCGACCGAGACCTGGGACCTCGACACCGCCACGGACGAGCGGACTCTGCTCAAGCGCGAAGAGGTGCCGGGTGAGTTTTCCAGCGACGATTACCGGACCCGGCGGGTGTGGGCCGAAGCCCGGGATGGCGCGTCGGTCCCGGTCTCGCTGATGCATCACCGCGACACCCCGCTCGACGGCAGCGCGCCGCTCTACCAGTTCGGCTATGGCTCGTACGGGGCGAGCATGGACCCGACGTTTTCGACCAACCGTCTCAGCCTGGTCGACCGCGGCTTCGTGTTCGCCATCGCGCACGTGCGCGGCGGCCAGGAAATGGGGCGGACGTGGTACGACCAGGGCCGCATGCTCAACAAGACCAATACCTTTCACGATTTCATCGATGTCACCCGGCACCTGGTCGACGAGGGGCTGGTCGACGCCGAGCGAGTATTCGCCATGGGCGGCAGCGCCGGCGGCCTGCTGATGGGGGCAGTCGCCAACATGGCCCCGGAACTTTATCGGGGCATGGTGGCGCATGTTCCGTTCGTTGACGTTGTTACAACCATGCTGGACGAATCCATTCCGCTGACGACCAACGAGTTCGACGAGTGGGGCAACCCCAAGGACCCGGAGTATTACGACTACATGCTCTCCTACTCGCCCTACGACAACGTCAGCGCCCGGGACTACCCGGCCATGCTGGTCACCTCCGGGCTGTGGGATTCGCAGGTCCAGTACTGGGAGCCGACCAAGTGGGTGGCGCGGCTGCGGGAAAAGCGCACCAACGACGCACCGCTGCTGCTGCATACCAACATGGAAGCCGGACATGGCGGCGCATCGGGCCGGTTCCGCCGGCTCGAGCAGACCGCGATGGAGTACGCCTTCCTGTTCGACCTGGCCGGCGTGACGAACGATTGAACGAATGGGGAGGCACGCACGCATGAAACCATCCTGGATGACCCGGATCGGCCTGGCCACCATGGGCCTGGCCGCCCTGGCCCTGACCGGCGGCTGCGCCACCATGAGCGCCGACGAGTGCATGGTGGCCGACTGGTACCGGCTCGGCGAGAGTGATGCTCGCGCCGGTCGCACCCCCGAACACCTCGCGCGCCGCGCCAGCGACTGCGCCGAGGCCGGCTACCCGGCCGACAGCGATGCCTGGTACGAAGGCTTCGAGCGCGGCCTGACGCACTTCTGCACCCTGCACAGCGGGTTCCGGTTCGGTCTCGAGGGCAGCCGTTACGAGCACACCTGCCCGTCGCACCTCGAGGACGGCTTCATCGAGGGCTATGACCTGGGCTCGGGAATTCACGAGCTGGGCTCGGAAATCGACCGCATCGATCGGGAAATGGAGCGCCTTACGCGCGAAATCCGGAGCGAGCGGGATGCCGACCGACCCGACCGCTCGCGCCTGGGCGAGCTGCGCGACCGGCGGGAAGATCTCGATCGGCAGCGCCGGTCGCTCGAAGTGGAACTGGCGACCCTGCGCGGCATGGCCCGGGGACGCGGCTTCCGGTTGTAATCGGGCCGGGCTGGCGGCCCATGCGGCTGAGTGTTACCTGCAGCGGCTAGTGATCCCGCAGCGCCAGTCGTGCCTCGATGACCTCGAAATCGGGCGGCAGATGCCGCAGCCGGAAGCCGAGGCCGCGCGCGAGCGCCAGCATCGGATAGTTGTCAGCGAGAATATGGCCGAAGATGGCTGCCAGACGCTTCTTGCGCGCCCACTCCACGATCTTGCCGAGCATGTGGTGACCCAGCCCTTTCCGGCCGACGGCTGAACCAACGATGATCGCGAATTCGGCCTCGTCCCGGCCGTCCACCAGGGCGGCTCGGGCGACCGCCGCGATCAGCGCGGTCTCGGGCGGCCGGCATTCGGCCAGCACCAGCGCGAACTCGCGCCCCGGCTCGATATTGGCCAGGCGCCCGGCGTGGGCTTCGGTCAACTCCTTGATGGGGTGCATGAAGCGCATGCGTACCTCCTCGGGCGTCAATTCAGCAAAGCTGCGCCTGAGAATCGGTGCATCCGAAGGCTGCATGGGCCGCAGAATAAAGCGCCGCCCGTCGTCGAGCTCGATCGCCTCGCACCATGGCCGGCCCAGGTAGTGGCGGGAAAAGCGCTTGCGGCTTCGGCGGGCGCTGGGCAGGCTCAATGCAGGTCTCCGATATTGTTCGGCACGCGGCCTGGCAACGGCCACGTGCCCGCCAGTTTAGCGCTCCCGCACCAACAGCGCGCCAAATCAGCCCGGACAGTCACAGCATCAGCAACGGATTGCCTCGAAATGCTTGACAGACGCCGCCGTTTTGCCGAGAATGCACGGCTTGCACGCGCCCGTAGCTCAGCTGGATAGAGTACCTGGCTACGAACCAGGCGGTCGGAGGTTCGAATCCTTCCGGGCGCGCCATA
>CAYQJJ010000022.1:0-18844 GCA_964417745.1 uncultured Wenzhouxiangella sp. | reverse complement strand
ATCTTTCCCCGTTTTCAATTCAGTGCGAGAGCCTGTCACGGCTTTTCGATCCGGGTTCACTCACGGCGGCATCCGGCTTCCCGGATGCCGGGCGCTCGCCGCGCACTGCCTTCAGTTCACCACCGGCTTTCGCCGGACTATCACGCCTGCGGCCAGCATTAGAGCCCGGGCTCTAGAATCGGTGATTAGGGTTTGAGTCTCCATCAAGGTGTCGGTCGCGGTACCGAGCCAAGGAGTCGAGCAACATGTCCAGAGTCCCTTTGAACAAGCCTGCAAGGGTGCGACGAGGCCTTTCAGTTTCGTTGGCTTCGATCCGGATCGCTGCGGGGCTGCTGGCAGTTGCTTGCCTGACCGCGGCTGCGGGGGATTCGACCAGCGACTGCGATTGTGCTTGTAGCCGCTACGCCGAACAGGTGCTGTCGCCCGGCTCGAACCAGGTCGACACTGGTGACAAGGTCGCGCGCTGCGGCGGGGCCTGCGCGATTGCCTGGGCCGATTGCGAAATCCGGTTTTCCTGCGGCGCGGCGCCCGAGGGTGTTTCCAGCACCGGTGATCAAGCGCTGCGGACGTTGGTCGGCAACTGTTCGACAAGCGAGCAATCCGGGCCCGAGCCGCTGGTGCTGACCGGCAACCTGTTCTACCCCGAACGTATCGCGCTCCCACCCGAGAGCGAGGCGATCGTCGAACTCTACTCAGGCTCCGGACGCGAGCGGCAGCTCGCGGCATCCCGGCGCTTCGCGCTCGATGGCGAGCAGGTTCCGGTCGGCTTCGAGCTGTCGGTCGACCCGACCGGGCTCGACGCCGACCAGCGCCACTCCCTGCGCGCCGGCATCGTCTCCCGCCCCGGCCCGCTGCGTGTCACCGCGCCGGTCGAGGTCGAGGCGCGCACCGGCTCGGTCGAGATCGGCTCGCTCAGGCTGCGCCCGGTTCCGGCCACACCCTTTGGTGAAGCATTCCACTGCGGAGATTACACGGTTGTCTTCGGCGAGCTGGGTGAGAGCCACTGGCTTGCCATCAACGACCTGCTCGTCGAAATGACCCCGGAACCGGCCGCCTCGGGCGCGCGCTTCGAGGCCGCCGACGGCGGCGAGCTGATGTTCTGGAGCAAGGGCCGGGAGGCCCAGGTCAGGCTCGACGGCGAGCAGCTCCCCGACTGCCGGGCGGTCCTGCCGCCCGAGCGCCCGTTCAGCGCGCGCGGCCAGGAGCCGGGCTGGGATATCCGCATCGACGACGAGGCGCTCGTGCTGCGCGGTTTCTACGGCGAGCAACAGGTCGAATTCCGCGCGCCGGAGGTCGAGTTGACCGGTGAAGGGGTCCACTACCACGCCGCGACCGAGGGAGATGAAATTACCGTCCGGGTCGAGCCAAGAATCTGCCGCGACAGCATGAGCGGCATGCCGCACCCGTACACGGCGCGCTACTGGTACGCCGGCGATTCCTTTCCCGGCTGCGCCGGCCAGCCGCGCTCGCTGCTGACCGGCGACTGGCAGATCGAGCGCATCGGCGACCAGGTCGTCGATGCGGATCCGGCCGCGACCCTGTCGTTTCTCGACGAGGAGGACACGATCGCCGGACAGGCCGCCTGCAACCGCTACTCGGCCGGCTTCGAGCTGCCCGGGGAGGGCCTGCGCTTCGGGCCCGTGGCGGCGACCAAGATGGCCTGTCCGGAGGACGGTCAGGCCGACCGCGAGGCGCGCCTTTTCGAAGCGCTCAGGCGCATCGACCGCTTCGATATCGACGCCGACGGCCGGCTGCTTCTCATCGCCGCCGACCAGACCCGCATTGTTGCCAGCCCACGCTGATCAACGAGCCGGGCTTCAGTCGCCGGTCACCAGGCGTCCGGCGGCGTTCATTACCGGCGAGTCCGGGCTGAAGCGCTCGGTCAGCGCCGGCCAGTGCGCCATGACCGCCGCCGCGGCCCGCGCCTGCTGACCCTGACCGGCCAGTGCTTCGGCACGCAGGACCCTGGCGCGTAGAAGATGGGGATGGTCCGGGGGTCTCAGGGTTTCAAGCCGGGCCAGCGCCTCGCCGGCGCGCCGCTCGGCCTCGTCGAAGGCGCTGACCCGGATATCGATGACCGCCGTGTCGAGCTCGGCACTGGCAAGCAGGGCCTGGCGTTCGGGCCATTGGGCTTCGATCTCGTCGAGTACCGCGAGCATTCCCTCCCGGCCGCGCTCAGGATTGCCTCGGGCGTCCTCGAGCAGGGCTAGCTGCCAGTCGAGCTGGACCCGGCGCAGGCGATTGCCGGGAAAATACGCGGCCAGCGCGGCATCGACTTCGCCCAGCAGGGCCCCGGCCTCGTCGAGCTGCTCCCGCTTGATGAGCAGGCGGGCCAGGTTGCCGCGTGCGTGAATGACCAGCAGCTCGTCATCGCCGGCCAGCTCCCGGCGCATCGCCAGCGAACGCCGAAACAGCCCCTCGGCACGCGTCAGGCTGCCCCGGTCCTCGAACAGGCTGGCCAGGTTGTTGACCAGGAAAACGTGGGTCAGCGGGTCGGCTTCGGGCCGGGAATCGTGGAAAGCCAGTGCGCGACGGTAGGTCTGCTCGGCGCGCGCGTAGTCGCCCCGGTCGTGGTGAACATTGGCCAGCGAGTTGTTGACGCGGGATTCGGCCGCCGAGGCCTCGCCGTAGATGGCAACGGTCTGCTCGAGCACTTCCTCGAAGCGCACCGCGGCAGCGTCGAGTTCGCCGAGCTGGCGATAGCTGCCGGCCTGCACCTCCATCGAGCGCAGGATCGACGGGTGCGGCTCGCCGAGAACCCGTCGCTTGTCGGCGATGACCGATTCGAGCACTTCGATCGCCTCGTCGTGCCGGCCCTGCCGCCCCAGGGTCAGCGCCAGGTTGTGTCGGAACCGGCTGTGGAGTATTTCCTGCTCATCACCAGCGGGCAGGGTCACGGCAAGCGCCTGCTCGGCCAGCGCCTCGGCGCGTTCGTACTGCTCCTGCTCTGAGGCAATCAGGCCGCGGTTGTTATAGGCGCTGGCGAGCTGACGGGAAAACTCACCGCGCTCGGCAAGCGCGGCGATGACCCCATCGAGCCGCTCCCGGGCGGCCGCTCGCAGCCCGAGCAGGCGCTCGACGTCGGCCAGGTCAACCATCAGGCTCCAGTAGAGCACTGTGTCTGTTCCATCGACCGACGCCAGGCCGGCAACCATCAACTCGCGGGCCTGCTCGTACTGTCCCAGCCCCTGATAGGCCCGGCCCATGCGGTGCAGCAGGGGTGCGCGGACGCGGTCCTGATCCTCGAGCTGCTCGGCGATACGCTCGGTGCCGCGATCGAGCAGATCGCGCGCGCTCGGCACCTCGCCCTGGCTGACCTCCGGGTCAGCGCTTTCGAACAAGTCGAACACGAAATCCGAGACCTGCTCGGTGGTGGCCGCGGCCACCAGCGCGCGGTCGCGTTCGCGGTCGAGATAAAAGACCAGCACGCTGACACTGACCACGAAGGCCAGCACCAGCAAGGCGCTGCCGGCGACCGTGGCGCTGAGCAGGCGGTTGCGCTTAACCGCCCGTTCAAGCCGGCCCAGGCGGCCGACCGGCCGGGCGCGGGTCGGGCGCAGGCGGCGCACGCGCTCCAGGTCCTCGACCAGTGCCTGGGGGTTGGTGTAGCGCTGGTCCGGGTCCTCGGCCAGCGCCCGGCCAACCACCGCATCGAGGTCGGGCAGGAAAACCCGGCCGGTCCTGGCGCCGACCGCGCGCAGCATCGAAGTCGAAGGTGGCCGCACCGCTTGCGGCGAGTCGAACTGCGGCGGCTCGCCGGCCAGCAGACGATAAAGCAACGCGCCAAGGCTATAGACATCCGAAGCGGTCGTCACCGGCTCGCCCCGGCGCTGCTCGGGGCTGGCGTAGGCACTGGTGAGGCGGTTGTCGGCCTCGACCCGGGGGCGATGGTCCGGGTCGTCTCCGCTGGCGAGCAGCGAGGCGATGCCGAAGTCCAGAAGCCGCGGGGTTCCGGATTCATCGACCAACACGTTGGCCGGCTTGATATCGCGGTGGACGACCAGGCTCGCGTGGGCAAACTGCACCGCCTCGCAGACCCGTCCGAACAGCGTCAGCCGGTCCGCCAGGCCCAGGTTTTCCTGGTCGCACCAGGTTGCGATATCGCAGCCGCGAACGTACTCCATGACCAGGAAGGGCTCGCCACCGGGCAGTGTTCCGCCATCGAGCAGCCGGGCGATATAGGGGTGGTTCAGATCGGCCAGAATCTGGCGTTCGCGGCGGAAGCGTTCGTGAAGATCGTCGTTGAGCGGCAGCGCCACGACCTTGATGACCACCGACTGCTCGTAGGCCTGATCGCTGCGCCGGGCGCGATAGACCGATCCCATGCCGCCGCTCGCCAGCAGGTCCTCGACGGCCCAGGCGCCGATACGCTGCCCGGGCTCGAGGCGAACCGTGTGGAGTTCGTGCTCGACCGAGCGGCCCACCCGGCCGGCCAGTTCATCATCCTCGGTGTCGGCGGCCAGCAGGGCCTCGACTTCGGCAATCAGGGTCGGGTCATCGGCGCAGGCCTGCGCAAGCCAGGCTCGGCGCTGCGCTTCGGGTTGCTCGAGGGCGGAGTCGAACAGCGCCTCGAGGCGCTGCCAGCGCCGGGTATCCACCCGCGATCAGACCGCGCCCGAGGCCAGCCGGGCGCCGACGAAGGCACGCGCCAGACGCAGTTCGCGGTGGACCGTCGCGCGCGACAGCGAGGTCACCTGCGCGATCTCCGGGTAGGTCAGGCCGCCGAAGTAGAAATGCTCGAGGATGTCGCGCTTGCGCGGATCGACCTCGCCGAGCGATTCCAGCGACTGATTGAGCGACAGCAGGTCGACGTCGACGCTGGCGGCCGATGAGCGTTCTTCGTCGAGCGTGACGTGCACCGCCGCGCCGCCACGCTTCTGGCGCATGCGACTTTCGGCCTGGTTGACCAGGAAATGGCGCATCATGCGCGCGGCCAGGGCGTAGAGATGCGCCCGGTCCAGGCACTCGGGCGGTTTTTCGAGCAACCGCGCCATGACCTCGTGGACCAGCGCGGTCGGCTGCAGGGTCAGCTGGCGTTTCTCGCGGCGCATGTGGCCGACAGCCAGGCGGTGAAGGTTGGAGTAGATGAGCTCCGAGAGCGATTCAGCGGCCAGATCGTCGCCATCCTGCCAGCGCTCCAGCAAACGGGTTATATCTCCCCCGCTGGGTTCCCTGACTTTGACTGGATCCTGAAAATCAGCGCTCAATGGAGCTTTCGCGGGCGTGAACTGGCGAAAAGATTAGCACAGTGGTGAGACGCTTCCGAGTCAAACACGGCATACCTCAACGAGAATTCAGAATCAGGAATTCAGAATTTGGGGGGACTCCGAGTCGAACCACCCCTTATCAATTGCCAAACGCCAAGTCGATGTGGCGCATCCGAACGGAGTGATAACCAGTGTTTCAGAAATCCCGCCTCCACCGACCCGCCCGGTCCTGCTACCTGCCGCGTATCTGTCTCGCGACCCTGTTGTCCCTTGCCGCGCTGCCCGCTGTTGCCGGCGTGGTCTCGATCGGCCAGGGCTCGAGCGTATCCACCGGCTCCGGCCAGATCGACCTCAACTGTGGCGACGCCGCGATCAGCGGCGGCCTGTCCGGCTCGCTGACCGGCGCCCGTGACGTGTCCATCGGACCGGGTGCGGACCTGGCCGGTTCCTCGGTAGGCCTGTCGGGAGACTGGGTCAACAACGGCCCGCGCGAGCTGGGCACGCAGATCGATTGGCGCGACGGCTGCGGAGTGGTCGAGTCGCGCATGCTCGGTAGCAGCGACGTCGCGGCGCTGACGATCGACTCGCAGACCGGGCGCGAAGTGCGCTTCGATACCGGCGGCGAACAGCGCGTCGATAGCAGCCTGAGCTTGACCGGCAGCGCCGGCAATCGCCTCCGACTGCGCTCGACCTCGCCGACACAGCTGGCCAGCCTGGCGCTGGGTTTCGGCGCCAGCCAGGTGATCAACGCGGTCGACGTTGCCCGGATCGATTCCAGCGCTGGCCAGGGCATTGCCCCGGGCAGTCCGGAAGACTACAACTCGTTACGCTCCGGCCTGGTGCGCAATTGGTTCGAGTTGCCGGCCATTCCGGTGCCGAGCCTGGGTAGTGCCTCGATCCTGCTGCTGATCCTGCTCACTGGCCTGGTCGGCCTGTTTCACCGGCGATTCACTCGGACCCGTGTGAGCGCTCGGTAGATTCGGCGCGCTGCCGACCCGGCCCCGGCGTCACTCGACCGGCCAGCAGACCGGGTTGAGCCTGCTGGCAGCAACGCCACCGGGTTCGACGCCGGGCAGGAACTTCTGCCAGTCCCCCGAGACCATGGTCGGACGATCGACGACCCGGGCGCCGTCGGCGTAATAGGTATTGGCCATCACCACCCGGCTGCGGGTGGCCCGGTTTCCGGCCGCGGCGTGAAAACAAAGGTTGTGATGAAAGCTGACCTCGCCGAGTTCGAAGGGCGTGTCGTCAATGGTGACCCCTTCGGCCCGAAAAACCTCGTCCACGCCGCGGTCGTAGCTCGCGTCGGTCTTGTTGAAGGGGATGTGCTCGACGAGCCGGTGTACGCCCAGCGGGGCGGCGAAGGCGAGCGGGCCCATGGCCTGCGGGACCGGCTGGGCCGGAACCCAGGCGGTAACGACATCCTGAGTGTCAAGCGGGAAATGATGGTCGTCGAAGTGCCATGGCGTGCGGCCGCAGCCCGGCTCCTTCGACAGGACGTTGTCGTGGTAGAGGCGTAGCGCCGCGACGCCGAGCAGGTCGGCGCAGATGCCGGCGATTCGCGGGCTGAGCACGAACTCGCGTAGTAGATCGTTCTCCAGCCAGACCATCTCGAGGCTGAGAAAGCGCTCCTTCGTGCCACCATCGAGTCGAGTCGCGAAGCGATCCTCGAGCAGCGCGACCAGTTCGGCACGCAGCCGCAGCACGACAGCCGGCGACAGAACGCCTTTGACCTTGACGTACCCATCGCTGGCGAACTTGCGCCGGTCGGCCGGTTGCATCGGAAACGGTCGCCGCAGCTCGGCGATGACTTCAGCATCGCCGGCCGGCGCGATATCGGGAAGCGGCGCCACCTCGACGAGCGGCTGGCCCGGCTGTTCGTTTTCGGCCAGCGAGACATACCAGTCCCACCAGGCCTGGTTGTCGTCTTCCCAGGGGTGGTCGACATCGACATCACTCCCCGATACCCGCTGGGGTGAATCAACGTTGTTCATGGATCGTTCCGGTGACGAAGCGGCAGCTGTTATACCTACTGCGATGCCGTCGGATCGTGAAGGCGAGGGCCGGGGCGACCAATCCACTCAGGCAATTCGGGGCGGCCGGTCGGGACGTTCGCCGGAACCACACGACCCTTTCGATGGCACGGGTATCATGGGCCTTTTTCTGGAGCATCCCATGTCGAATCCGACTCCGGAGAACGTGCTGGCTTTCTGGTTCGACGAGCTCGGACCCAGGCAGTGGTTTTCGGTCGATGAAGCCCTCGACCGGCGGATCGAATCGCGCTTCGGTGACTGTCACGCGGCGGCCGTTCGCTGCGAGCTGCAGCCTTGGCGGACCGGACCGCGCGGTCGACTCGCCGAGATCATCGTCATCGACCAGTTCTCGCGCAACCTCTTTCGCGGCCGCGCCGAGGCCTTTGCCGGGGACCCGCTCGCCCTGGCCCTGGCCCAGGAGGGCATCGCGGCCGGTGTCGACGCCGACCTGACGGCGACCGAGCAGGCCTTTTTCTACATGCCCTACATGCACAGCGAATCGGCGTACATCCATCAGCAGGCCATGCGGCTCTACGACCAGCCGGGGCTGGAGACCAACCTCGACTTCGAGCGCCGGCACAAGGCCATCATCGACCGTTTCGGCCGCTACCCGCACCGCAACGCCGCACTGGGACGGATATCGACCGACGAAGAACTCGCCTTTCTCGAGCAACCCGGCTCGTCGTTCTGAACCATGCAGGATCGGGCCGCACCGAAACACCGGTTGATATCGCTGCTCCGGCACCGGCTGACCGCTTTCTGGCAGGGGTTTTCCGGGTCCGGCCTGCTGCTGGGGACGCTGCTGTTCGCCGCCTCGCTTACTCCCAGTTTGGTGCCCAGGCCGTTCGGCCTGCAGGTCGCGCTCTCCGGACTGGCCTTGACGGCCGGCTACGGGCTCGGGGTCTTCCTGCGCTGGCTCTGGGCCTACGCCGAACTACCGGTTCCCCGAGCGCGCCTGCGACGACTGTTCAAGGGCCTGCTGGCGCTGGTCTGCCTGGCCCTGGCGGTCACTTTCGTGCTGCAGGCCAGCGACTGGCAGAACTCGGTACGCGCACTGATGGCGCTGCCGCCGGTCGAGGGCACCCGGCCGCTGACCCTCGGGCTTCTGGCGATCCTGATTTTCGTCGCCCTGCTCGCGCTGGGCCGCTTGCTGCTCTGGAGCGCCCGTCAGGCAGTCGCGCGGCTGGACCGCTTTCTGCCTCGGCGGATCGCGGTCGTGCTCGGCACCGGCGCGACGGTACTGGTGGTCTGGACACTGATCAACGGGCTGGCGGTGCGCGGCATCTTCCAGACATTCGATGCCACCTTCAGCCAGCTCGACACCCTCATCGAAGCCGAGCAGTCGGCACCGCAGAACCGGCTGCTGGCCGGTAGCGCGGCCTCGCTGATCGACTGGGAAGGTCTCGGCCGGCAGGGCCGGCGCTTCGTGAGCGGCACGCTGACCACCGACCGGCTGGCGACATTTTCCGGAGCCGGGGCAATGCAGCCGATCCGCGTCTACGCCGGTCTCAACTCCGCCGAGACGATCGAGGAGCGTGTCGAACTGGCCATGGCCGAACTCGAACGCACCGGCGCGTTCGAGCGCTCGGTGCTTACTGTGATCACCCCGACCGGTACCGGCTGGGTCGACCCCGGCGCGATCGACAGCCTGGAGTATCTGCACCATGGCGACGTCGCCAGCGTGGCAGTGCAGTACTCCTACCTGCCCAGCTGGCTGTCGCTGCTTGCCCAGCCCGACTACGGCGAGGCGACCGCACGCGCCCTTTTCCATGCCGTCTACAGCCACTGGCGCGAGCTGCCCGCCGAGACGCGCCCACGTTTGTATCTGCACGGGCTGAGCCTCGGCGCGCTCAACTCCGAGCGCTCGGCCGATGTCTGGGACCTCATCGGCGAACCCATCAGCGGCGCGCTGTGGAGTGGCCCGCCGTTTCGGAGCCGAACCTGGCAGACCATTACCCGCCAGCGCCAGCCGGGCTCGCCGGCCTGGTTGCCGGAGTTTCGCGACGGCTCGGTGGTGCGCTTTGCCAACCAGTTCCGCGACGCCTCAAGACCGGACCGTGAATGGGGGCCGCTGCGCATCGTCTACCTGCAATATGCCAGCGACCCGATCGTCTTCTTCGAGCCCGAATCCCTCTATCGAGAACCGGAATGGCTGCGCGACCCGCGCGGGCCGGACGTGTCCGATGACCTGCGCTGGTATCCGGTGGTCACGTTCCTGCAGTTGGCCGGCGACATCGCCGCCGCCGAGGCCGCGCCGGTCGGCTACGGCCACGAATACGCCACCGAGCACTACATCGACGCCTGGCGTGCCATCACCGACCCGCCAGGCTGGGACGATGCCCGAATCGAAGCGCTCAAGCGCCGCATCGGCGACCTCTGACGCGCGCACGCACTCGTGCGAAGATGGGGTTCGCGATTACACGGAAAGAACCACGACCGATGACCCGAACGACGCACCTGGCCAGCCTGCTTGCCATCGCCGCTCTAACCACCCTGACCGCCTGCCAGCCTCAGGCCGAACGCGAGGTTGACGGTGCCGTGGCCTGGCAATCGCTGACCACCGTCGCCGACGGCGACGGCCACCGGGGGCCATGGCGCATGAACGAATCGGAGTTTCACTACGTCGACGACCCGGCCGTCGCCCTGTCCGGCGATGGCGACAGCCTCGTGGCCTGGGTCGACAACCGGGCGAAGGAAATTTTTCTGACCCGCATCGACTCCCGCGGCGAACCCCGCGACGCCGGCCCGACCCGCGTCTCGTCGAGCCCGGAGGTGTTTTCCTGGCTGCCGCGGCTGATCGTTGCGCCGGACGAGCGGCAGGTGCTGGTGACGTGGCAGGAAATCGAGTTTACCGGCGGTTCGCACGGCGGCGAAATCCTGCTGGCACGCTCCGAGGACGGCGGCGCGAGCTTTGCCGAACCGGTCAATCTGTCCAACAGCCGTGCCGGCGCCGGCAAGGGTCGCCTCGACGCCGAGACCTGGGACAACGGCAGCCTCGACCTGGTGCGGGCCGCCGACGGCACCGTACTGGTCGCCTGGACCGAGTACGAAGGCCGACTCAAGGTCGTCCACTCGACCGACGGCGGGCGCTCATTTTCCGACCCGGTTCATGTCGCCGGCGATGGCGACCGCCCGGCGCGCGCGCCGGCTCTGACCGCGGCCGGTGACACGGTGCTTGTGGCCTGGACCTTCGGCGAAGACCCGGCCGCCGACATCCACATTGCCGCATCCGACGACCGCGGCGGCAGTTTCAGCACCCCGCGCCCGGTCCACGAGCGGCCCGGCCATGCCGACGCTCCGGCCCTGGCCGTCGCCAACGACGGTACCGTCCACCTGGTCCACGCCGAAGGCCGCGACGGGCCGCAAGGGCCCGGGCAACTGGTCTACACCCGCTCAGCCGGCAACCCACTGACCTTCGAGCCGGCGCGCGTGGTGCTGGAACAATCTCCGAGGGCACGCGCCCACGCCGGCTTTCCCGAGCTGGCAGCTGCCGGTGAACAGGTCATCATCGCCTGGCACATCCTCGAGCTCGAGCGGCCGGTGGCCCTCGGGCTGGGGCTGATGCACTCCGACAACGGCGGCGGGCGCTTCAGCGGCCCGGAACTCATTCCCGGCACCGAGCCGCCCGAAGGCGGCATCGGTGGTGGCCTCCAGGGACTGCTGACGCGCAAGCTCGCCACCGATGCCAGCGGCTCGGTCGCGCTGGCCCACAGCCTGTTTGTCCCGGACCAGGCCAGCCAGATCAAGCTGGTTCGCGGACGGCTGGTCGAACCATGACACTCGAATCGAGAATCAGGAATCTATCGGCGCTTGTGTGCCTCTGGGCCCTGGTGCTGCCCGTCCAGGCCGGGGATCTGGCGGACCTCGAGTCACCGGCCAGCGGCGAGAGCCTGGCCCCTGCCCTGGCCACCCTCGAGGATGAGGGCGCAGTGCTGACCTGGCTGGCGCCGACCGCAGATGGCCACGCACTGCACCATGCAGTCTTCGACGGTCAGGAATTCGGGCCGGCCGGCGAGATTGTCCGCGGCGAGGAATTCTTCGCCAACTGGGCCGACACGCCCGGGCTGTTCGTGCTCGACAACGGCGACTGGCTGGCCCACTGGCTGGAAAAATCCGGTCCGGCAACCTATGCCTACGATGTTCGCCTGGTGCGCTCGAGCGACCGCGGCCGCACCTGGTCCGAGCCGTTTTCACCGCACCGCGACGGCACACCGACCGAGCACGGCTTCGTCAGCTACTTTTTCGACGGCGAGAACCGGGCCGGGGTGGTCTGGCTCGACGGCCGCGAGACCGCCGAAGAGACGGCCACGGAACACGAAGC
Organism: uncultured Wenzhouxiangella sp.; assembly: GCA_964417745.1. Taxonomy (GTDB): domain Bacteria; phylum Pseudomonadota; class Gammaproteobacteria; order Xanthomonadales; family Wenzhouxiangellaceae; genus Wenzhouxiangella. The sequence goes on along the minus strand of CAYQJJ010000022.1, from coordinate 7,283 downwards.
GGGCCAGCACCACCACGGTGGCGGCGCCATGACCCTGCGCACGGCTTCCGTCGGCCCCGATGCTGAGATCACCGACGAGGCGCTGCTCGATTCGCGCGTGTGCGACTGCTGCCAGACGGCCGCGGCGCTGACCGAGGCCGGTCCGATCGTCATTTATCGGGGCCGAAGCGAAGACGAGATTCGCGACATCCACATTGTGCGCCGCGAATCCGACGGCTGGAGCCGGCCCGAGGTCGTCCACCGCGACGGCTGGCAGATCGGCGGCTGCCCGGTCAACGGCCCGGCACTGATCGGGCGCGACCGAAAGGTGATCGCGGCCTGGTTCACGCTCGCCGAGGGGCGTCCGCGCGTTCAGCTGGTCCACTCCAGCGACGGCGGAAAGAACTTTTCGCTGATCGACTCGCTGGGAGACGGCAGCGCCCTGGGTCGGGTGGATCTGGCCTGGCTCGACGAGGGCTTCGTGCTGACCTGGCTCGACGAGCGCGACGGTAGTGCGGTTCTGATGCTGAACCGATTCGATGCCGACGGCGAGCTCGTCGACGAGCGCCGGCTGGTCTCGCTGGCCAGCGGCCGGATCAGCGGGTTCCCGCGCGTCGCGACGATCAATGCCAGCGAACTGCTGGTTACCTGGACCGACAGCGAATCCGGACACCCGCAAGTTCGCACCGCGCGGGTGGCGCTGAATGAAAAGCCACGCGGATAGCTCGATGGTGCCCGCGGCTACCGCTTCTCGAAGCGATCGGCGTGGAGTCCATCGCGCGCCGGCGGGCTGGCGCCGCCACAGCTCTCGCATTCCCCACCGGCGAAGTTGAATCCCTCGAAGCCGCCGCTGGTCGACCAGTCGAGCCACTCGCCGCCAGAGGCGTTGAAATGGTTGACCAGGTTGATCGCACCCTGGCCGCCGCTCGTGCCGACAATCCGGTAGGCCTTGACCGCCTGATCGCCGCGCTGCCAGACCAGCGGCTGCCCGGCCTCGATCTGCTCGGGGCCGTCTCCGTGCTGCTGGATAAAGAAGGCAGCAGCCGATCCATCGCCGAACACCGTAGCCTGGCCGGAGGCATCGACGGCCACGAAAACAGCCTCCTCCAGCCCGATGGCGTGGCTCCTCTCGCGATCCGGATGGGCTTCAACCAGGCGGGCAAGCAGCCCGAAAAGCCGACCGTACCGGGGTTCCTCATTGGGCCCGTGGGCACGGTCGAGATGGCTGTCGGTGATGGTAGCGGCAAGCCTCGGATGGCCGATAAAGCCGCCGTGGCCGATGGTCTCGCTGAACGGCCCGAACGGATCGTCGAGCAGTTCGCTCGACAGTACCCCGGAAGATGCAGGCGCGTACCACGACTCACCCAGCACCATCATCCCGGCGCTCGTCCCGGCCACCGGAGAGGTGGCCATGTGTTCGATCAGCCGCTCGGCCAGCAGGGTGTTTTGCCACAGGTCAACGTAAGTCGACTGATCACCGCCGGCCAGAAAGACCAGGTCGGCCGACTCGATCAGCTCGGTCACTTCCGGATTGTTGGCGGCCGCGCGCGAATCCACCGACAATTCGGCCGCCGAAGCGATGCGGTCGGGAAAAGTATCGCAAATCCACCCGGCCTGACCGCCGAGCCCGCCGGATCGCAGCACCAGGTAGTTACCGCCCTCGGCCTGCTGCAGGAACCAGTCGGTTGCAGCCGCCTCTCCGGCGCTGGAAGCCTCATTGCCGCCGATCAGCATCAGCGCCGGCGCGCTGGCAACCGGGCCGGTCTGGACCGTTCCACAGGCGAGCTGATAGCTGAAATCCTGCGCGGAAAACGCAGCGGGGGAGGCGTGAAGGGCGAGCAGGACAGCCGGCAGAACCGGGAAACACGCTCTTCGAATCCAGGGTAAAAGCATGGCAATGGAGTCTACAGCGGGGTTGAGCGCTCGAGCAATTGTTCGGCCGGGACTGGAAATATGGTTGCTCGCATATGCGTATGTGCATATACTTATTCCATGATCGCACCCGAAGACTTCTTCGCCCTGCTTGCCGATCAGACCCGGCTTCGTTGTCTGATCCTGCTGCGCGCCGAGGGCCGGCTGTGCGTGTGCGAGCTCGGCCACGCGCTCGAGGTCTCGCAGCCGAAAATCTCGCGCCACCTCGCCCGGCTGCGCGCCTGCGGGGTGGTGGTCGACGAGCGGCGCGGTCAGTGGGTGCATTACCGGCTCGCCGACGACCTGCCCGACTGGGTCGAGGCGGTCATCGACGCGGCCGCCCGGGCCGGCGCACCCGAGCCCGGAGCCGGCCAGAGCGACCGGCAACGCCTGGCGGCAATGCCCGAGCGCCCGAACCTTTGACGCCGAACGCTGAAATGACCCGACCGATGACCATTCTGTTCCTGTGCACCGGCAATTCCTGCCGCTCGCAGATGGCCGAGGGTTACGCCCGCCATCTGGCCGACGGGCGCTTCCAGATCCTCTCGGCCGGCATCGAGGCCCACGGCCAGAACCCGCGTGCCATCGCAGTCATGGCCGAAGACGGCCTCGACATTTCCGATCAGCAATCGACCCGGCTCGACGAGGCGATGCTCGCGGCCGCCGACGTGCTCGTCACGGTCTGCGGCCATGCCGATGAGCACTGCCCGGTGGTCCCGCCCGATGTGGAAAAGCATCACTGGCCGCTCGACGACCCCGCCCGCGCCACCGGCAGCGAAGCCGGGATCATGCAGGCCTTCCGCGCATCCCGCGACGAAATCCGCCAGCGCGTAGCCGGACTTCTTGACACCCTTTCCAGACCGACACCGAACCCATGACCCAGGACCAGACCGCCGCCGCACCCTCGACCCGCGAAGGCATGGGGCGCTTCGAACGCTACCTGACCCTCTGGGTCGCGCTGGGCATGATCGCCGGCGTGGCCATCGGGCAATTCCTGCCGATCGTGCCCGAGACCCTGTCGCGCTTCGAATACGCGCAGGTCTCGATCCCGGTCGCGATCCTGATCTGGGCGATGATCTACCCGATGATGGTGCAGATCGATTTCACCGCCATCCTGGGCGTTCGCAAGCAGCCGCGCGGCCTGACGATCACCACCACGGTCAACTGGCTGATCAAGCCGTTCACGATGTTCGCCATCGCCTGGTTCTTTCTGATGGTGGTCTTTGAACCCCTGATTCCCGAAGACCTGGCGCGCGAGTACCTGGCCGGGGCGATCCTGCTGGGGGCCGCGCCCTGCACCGCGATGGTTTTCGTGTGGAGCTACCTGACCCGTGGCGATGCGGCCTACACCCTGGTCCAGGTGGCGGTCAACGACCTGATCATGCTGTTCGCCTTCGCCCCCATCGTGGTGTTTCTGCTCGGCGTGTCCGATATCAGCGTGCCCTGGAACACCGTCGCGCTGTCGGTGCTGCTCTACATCGTCATCCCGTTGTTCGCCGGCTATCTCACGCGCGTGATCCTGATCCAGCGCAAGGGCATCGACTGGTTCGAAAAGGTATTCATGAAACGCCTCGGCCCGGTCACCCCCATCGGCCTGATCGTGACCCTGGTGCTGCTGTTCGCCTTCCAGGGCGAGGTCATTCTCAACAACCCGCTGCACATCGTGCTGATCGCCGTGCCGCTGGTCATCCAGACTTTTCTGATCTTCTTCATCGCCTACCGCTGGGCACGCGCCTGGCGGGTACGCCACAACGTGGCCGCGCCGGGCGCGTTGATCGGTGCCAGTAACTTCTTCGAACTGGCCGTGGCCGCCGCGATCGCGCTGTTCGGCCTGCAGTCCGGCGCGGCGCTGGCCACCGTGGTCGGAGTGCTGGTGGAAGTCCCGCTGATGCTGGCCCTGGTGCGTATCGCCAACCGCACCCGGCACTGGTTCCCCGACGAGTCCGGCGCGGCCGCGACCGGGCCATCGCGAGCGTGACGCGGATCAGCCTGACCGAAGCGGCCCGCGACTGGATCCGCGAGCGCGGCGGCGCGGTCACGCTCCGCGTCTCACCGCGCCACGGCTGCTGCGGCGGACAGGCCGGGTTGCCGGTCGCCGAACCCGGGGCACCCGAAGCGAGGCAGGATTACGCAGCCAGGCGCATCGACGATATCGAGGTCTTCCACGACCGATCGCTCGGGCCGGGGCCGTATCGTGTCGACCTGGTCGGCCTGTGGCGCTGGCAACGGCTGAGTGTCGAGGGCGACATCGGCGGTCGCACCGATGGCGCGAACCGGGCCGGTCGATAGGCTTCAGCCAGGCGACGGCTTGCATCCGGCCGGGGGATTGGGCATCCTGCGCGCTGGAGGGTGGGAGCACGGGGGCTGCCAGGAGTCAGCATGAATGCACAAACCCGCATCTTCACCAAGCGCGCACCCACCCCCTGGCACCTTTGGTTCGTGGCGCTGCTGGCGGTGTTGTGGAACGGCTTCGGTGCGCTGACCTACCTCGCATTCCACTGGCCGATCGAGGGCCTGCTCGCAGACTACAGCGCGGCCGAACAGGCCTTTCTCGAAGCCATGCCGCTGTGGGCGAACGCGGCCTGGGCGATTGGGGTGTGGTTTGCGCTGGCAGCCTCGCTGGTGCTGCTTTTCCGGCGTCGCTGGGCGGTCGGCCTGTTCGCGATTTCACTGCTCGGCATGGTGGCGACCAGCATCCGCAATTTCATTTTCGCCGACGGACTGGAAGTCGTCGGTACCAACGGTGCCATTCTTGCCGGCGCAGTGTTCCTGGTCGGTGTCGTGTTGCTGGCCTACAGCCGGGCCATGGCCCGGCGTCGCGTTCTGCACTAATAGGTCCGACCGGTCTCTTACCCGGCCGGCACGACCAGCACCTTACCGTCGCGCTCGCCGGCGGCTGCGGCCTTGACCGCCTGCTGGATGTCTTCGACACGGTACTGTCTGGCAATCGGTGCCTTGAGCGCGCCGCTGGCCACCTTGCGCGTCAGCTCCCCGAACAGCTCGGTCTGGGCCTCGCGGGTGGCGTTGCCGAACCAGGTTGCAAGCCAGAAGCCGGTCAGCGTGATACCGCGAAAAATCAGCTGCGCCGAGGAAAGCTCGCACGGCTGGCCGCTCATCATGCCGTAGTTGACCAGCGTGGCGCCGCCCTTGAGGCAACCGGCCAGGCGGTCGGTGGCCGGCCCGCCAACGGCGTCGATGCCGAGCCGGATCTTCGCGCCACCGGTGGCTTCGGCCACCCGGCCGGGCAGGTCATCGCCATCGACCACCACCACGTCGCCGCCATTGGCACGCACGGTCCCGGCGGCCGCCTCGCGTCGCACCACGTTGACCGTTTTCAGGCCCCGCTCGGCCGCGAGCTGGTCGAGGTAGGCGCCAACGCCGGAGTTGGCGGCGTTCTGGATCACCCACTCGCCCGGCTCGAGATCGACGAACTCGCTCAGCAGCAGTGAGGCGGTCGGCGGGTTGATGGTGAGCATCGACAGCTGCAGCGGATCGGCCTGGTCGGGCAGCGGGATCAGCTCCGCCGCGCGGGCCACGATGTGGCTGGCCCAGCTGCCACAGCCCATCGGCAACAGCACGGTCTGGCCGAGTGCCGGCTGGTCGACCCCGGGGCCATGCCCGGCCACGCGGCCGACGCCCTCGTTGCCGCCCACGGCCGGCAGGTCCGGCAGCACGCCGTAGTCGCCGGTCAGGGTCAGCACATCGGATGGATTGATCGGCGCGGCCAGCACTTCGACGAGCACGTCCCCCTCGCCGAGCTCCGGTGCTTCGAACGCGACCGGCTCGATCAGTTTGTGCGGCTCGGGGCCGCGGGTTCGGTATTCAGCCTTGATCATTACGGATAATCTCCTCGGATTGGCGGGTACGAAAAAGAGGCAGCGGGCCACAGAGTACTACGCCCGGAGTGGACGCGAGCTCGTGAAAACACCCGTGTGGCGCGGACCGGGATGGGGGATAATCCCGATCTCGGCTCACCATCGACAGGAAGACCTCCATGCTCCGACTCATCATCGGTTTTTCGATCCTCGTTACCGCGTCGCTTGTCGAGGCCGCCGAGCCGCCGCGCGTCTGGCTCGACACCAGCCACGGCCCGATCGTTATCGAACTCAATGACTCGGCCGCGCCCCTGACCACCGACCGTTTCCTCGGCCACGTCGACGCCGGGTTCTACGACGGGATGGTCTTTCATCGCTCGATTGATGGTTTCATGATTCAGAGCGGCGGCTTCGACCGGGACTGGCAGCCGCGGGAATCCCCCTTCGGCACCCTCCCGAGCGAGCGCAACAACGGCCTGGGCAATATGCCCGGCACCATCGCCATGGCCCTGCGCGGCGGCGATGTTGACTCCGGACAAAACGAGTTTTTCATCAACCTCGACAACAACGACTTTCTCGACGAAGACTTCACCGTCTTCGGCGAGGTCATCCACGGCCTGGCGACGGTCGAGCGTATCAATGCACTGCCGACCGGGGCCAAGGCCATCTCCCAGCAGATCCAGTTCCAGGACGCGCCGATGGCCTCGCCGTTCATTCACCGGGCGGTCCGGACCAGCGGCTTTCCGATCCTGCCCGCTCATGCCGGGTCCTGGTTCGATCCGGACAACAGCGGTTTCGGGTTCAACATCGAAATCGCCGAAGACGAGAACAACGACGATGGTGCCACTGCGCTGGTCTACTGGTACGACTACCGCGCTGACGAGCAGGCCTGGTTCATCGGCATCGAGCCCTTCGATCACGGCACCAGCGAGCTGACCCTGGACATGCTCAGCTGGGACGGGCAGAGCCCGGTCGACTTCCAGTCGCCGCCGGCCGAGGTCGTCCCGGCCGGCACTCTGACGATCGAATTCACCGGCTGCGCCAGCGCGCGCTTTGATTACGATCTCGCAGAGGACGGCGCGGGCGAGTTGTCGATCAGCCGCCTGACCCTTGCCGAACAGGCCATCTGTGATCCGGACTGATTCATTGGCGGCCGGCACCTGGCGTCGGCCGGAACGCGAACGACAATGTTGCTGAAATCCGACCAGGGGGTATTCGTCGCGGGCCTGGCGCTGGCGCTGGCCGGCACGCTGGCCACGGTTTTCGGGACCATCTGGCTCAACGACCTCGAGAACGAACGCCAGCGCGCGGCACTGGCCGAACAGGCCGAGCAGGCCACCGGCCTGGTCAGCGCCAGGCTGATGCAGGTCGAGACCCTGGTCAACGCCGGGCGCTCGCTGTTTGCCGGCTCACCGATCGTGAGCCGGTCGGAGTGGGCCGACTTCGCCAACGCCTTTCTGGCCCGGCAGCGCATTATCGGCCTGGTCGGCCTGGGCTGGGTACCACGCGTCGACGCCGAAGGGCTGGCTGAGCTCGATGCCCGTCAGCGCGCCGACGGCCTGGGGCCACTCGAGGTCC
>CAYQJJ010000021.1:0-20211 GCA_964417745.1 uncultured Wenzhouxiangella sp. | reverse complement strand
ACGGCTCGCCCGGATCGGCGATAACGCCGAGCTCGGCGAGTTCGTCGGACCGTTCGGCGAAGCGGTCGAGCGCCTGCAAGAAACCACCGGTTGGGTTTATCAGAACATGTCACGCGACCCGCTCGAAGCCGGCGCCGCGGCGGTCGATTACCTGCACCTGTTCGCGCTCACCGCCATGGCCTGGTCGTGGACCGCGCAGGCCCATGCCGCGCATCGCGGGCTGTCGGACGGGCGCATGAGCGAGGACTTCTACCGCAACAAGCTGGCCACGGCGCGATTTTTCCTGACCCGCATGCTGCCCGACACTTACGCGCTGACCGAGCGCGTCAAGGCCGGCGCCGCGCCGGTGATGGCGCTCGACGACGAGGCTTTCTGAGCGATCCTTTCGGCCACGGCCGGGCCGCCGGCCGTGACTGATGGCACCCTGACAGGGCGTGGACAATCTGCGAAAATGTCGAACTGGATTTGTTTAAAAAAAAAGGCTCGAACATGCGCATCAAACCCGCCCTCTGCGGCCTGGCCCTGGCCACACTACTGGCCAGCAGCCCCGCCCTCGCCGAGTTGATCGACACTCGCGAGTTCTTCCGCGGCGCGGAAGTCACCAACATGAAGATCGCTCCGGACGGCGAGCACGTCGCCTTCACCTACGAAGACGACAGCGAGGTCAAGCTCGCGGTCATGAACCTCGAAAGCCGGGAGGTCACGGCGGGTTTCGCCTTCGGCGACAACATGCACGTTTTCACCTTCTGGTGGGGCAGCGACACCCGCGTGGTCATGAACGTTGGTGAAGTCACCGGCAACCTCGACAACATGGGCCGGCCGGTTCGACTCTACGCCGCCGATATCGACGGACGGCGGCGCGAGCATATCTTCGGCGGTGGTCGCTCCGGCTACCAGGTTCTTCACCCGCTGCCGGACGATCCCGACCACATCCTGATCACCCGGTATCACATGGCCGATCAGGGCGAGCCCAAGGCGCACCTGCTCAATATCTACCGTGGCGAAACGCAATACCTGGCCGAACACCCACCAAGCAGCGACGTCATCGCCCTGCTGCCCGACAACAGTGGCGAAATCCGTATCGGAATCGAATTCATCGAGGGTGATACCTTCGACGATCGTGAGTTCAACCTGTTCGCCAAGCATGGCGAGGAGTGGCGCCGGCTGGAGCTCGAATCCAGGCGCAGCCCGGTCGACATCACCCCGCTGGGCTTTTCGGCCGACAACAGCCGCGGCTATTTCACCTCCAACCACGACATGGCCGAGAACGACCGTTCGGGCGTGTTCCGCTACCATTTCGACACCGGTGAGATCGAAAAACTCTACCGCCACCCCGACGTCGACGTCAGCGGCCCGATCCTCGGGCACGACGGTGAAGTACTCGGTGTGACCAATCGCCTCGGCCCGGTAACCTACACCTTCTTCGACGACAAGGCTCAGGACAATACCGACGCGGTGCTGCTGCAACGCCTGGCCCTGTCGTTCCCGGACCAGAACGTCAGCGTTACCTCCTACAACCGCGACGGCACCAGGGCCATCGTGAGCGCCACCGGCGACCGCAACCCCGGCGATTACTTCCTGTTTGACACCGAAAGCATGGAAGCAAGCTACCTCGCCTCGCGGCTTCCCGACCTGTCCACCGACAACCTCGTCGAGATGAGCGTCCACCGCATCGAAGCGCGTGACGGCCTGGAATTGCACGCGCTGCTGACCCGTCCGGAAGGCGAGCAGGAAAACCTGCCGCTGATCGTCAACGTCCACGGCGGTCCGTTCGGCATTACCGACTTCTGGGGCTTCCAGCCGGAAGCACAGTTCTTCGCCCAGCACGGCTACGCCACTCTCCAGGTCAATTTCCGTGGCTCGGGAAACCGCGGCAGCGATTTCCAGCGCCTTGGCCGCAAGGAATGGGGCGGCAAGATGCAGGATGACGTCACCGACGCCACGCGCTGGGCCATCGATCAGGGTATCGCCGATGCCGATCGGGTCTGCATCTACGGCGGCAGTTACGGTGGTTATGCCTCGTTGATGGGCGTTATCCGCGAACCCGGGCTGTATCAATGCGCGGTCGGCTATGTCGGCGTCTACGACCTGCCCTGGTTCCGCGACGGCGACGGCAACGACTGGTCGCGCCAGCAGGGCCGCGATGCCCGCCGCACGCGCGAACGCTGGATGAACGCCCACGTTGGCGAGGATGCCGACGCACTCGAGGCGGTCTCGCCGGTCCACAACGTCGACAAGATCGAAGCCGAGCTATTCATCGTTCACGGCGGCAGCGACGTTCGCGTGGTTGTCGGCCATGCCGAGCGACTGCGTGCAGCCCTCAACGAGATCGGCAAGTCCCACGAATGGATGCTCAAGGAAGACGAGGGGCACGGCTTCTACGATCTGGACAACCGTGTCGAGCTCTACGAATCCATGCTGAGCTTCTTTGAACGCCACATCGGCGCCGACGCCGAGCGCTGAACCTAAGGCGCCTGATCGCGCCGGTCGCTCATCGACCGGCGCGGCAATTCAAAACGAGGGAAAACCAGAGCGATGAACCAGACCTTTCGGGTGCCCCACACCCTGGTATTGATGTTCGCGATGATGGTCGTCGCGCTGTTGCTGACCTGGATCCTGCCGGCCGGGGAATTCGCCACCGAAGTCAACGAGTCGGGCCGGGACGTGGTGGTGCCGGGCACTTACGAGAGACTCGACGCCGACTCTGCGCCGACGCTTGGCCCGTGGTCGCTGTTCACCGTCGTGCCCCGCGCCCTGGCCGATGCCCAGGGCATCATATTCTTCGTTTTGATCATCGGTGGTGCGCTGGCGGTCATCCGCCGGACCGGTGCCATCGACGCCCTGCTCGGACAGGTAATCGAGCGCTTTTCGCACGCCCCGGGCCTGTTGATATTCATCGGCATGGCCAGCTTCGGCATCGCCTCGGCAACGCTTGGCATGGCCGAGGAATACATTCCATTCGCGGCCATTCTCATCGCCCTGTGCGTGGCCATGCGCATGGATACCATCACCGCCATCGGCATCATGGTGGTCGGCTACGGTATCGGCTACGGGGCGGCCCTGATCAACCCCTTTACCCTGTTGATCGCCCAGGACGTTGCCGAACTTCAGCCGGGTTCCGGGATGGGCTATCGCGCGGTATTGCTGGTGATCCTGTTCGCCATCGGCTTCCACCACGTCTGGGCCTACGCGCGCCGCGTGCGCGCCAACCCCGAGGCGAGCCTGGTTGCCGATGTACCGGCAGCCCAGCCGCCGGAGCCGGTCGAGCAACCCGAGCTTGACGGCAAACGGCGGCTGGTCCTGCTCGCCACGCTCGGCGCACTGGTAGCACTGGTGATCGGTATCGCGCTTTTTGACTGGTACCTGGTCGAGCTCGGCGCGGTCTTTCTGGCCCTGGCCATCATCGCCGGGCTGATCGGCGGGCTGCAGCTCGACGATCTGGCCAATACCTTCACCCGGGGGGCAGCCGAACTCGCAGGCACCGCCGTGCTGATCGGCTTTGCCCGATCGATCGCGCTGCTGCTCGAAGACGGGCTGGTCCTGCATACCATCGTCAACGCCATGGCCACCCCGCTGGCGCTGGTGCCGGCCGAGATCTCGGCAGTCGGCATGCTGGGCATCCAGAGCGTACTCAATCTGTTCATCCCTTCAGGCAGTGGCCAGGCTTTCGTCACCATGCCGCTGATGGCGCCGATCGGCGACCTGGTCGGTGTGAGCCGTCAGGTCTCGGTGCTGGCCTTCCAGTTCGGGGACGGGTTCATGAACATGATCGTGCCGACCAACCCGGTCCTGATGAGCATTATCGGCCTGGCCGGAATCCCCTACGATCGCTGGTTCCGCTTCATCCTGCCGCTGATTCTCAAGCTGCTGGTGGCCGGCTCGATCGCGCTGGTCGTGGCCGTCTGGATGGGATACAGCTGAACGATCCCGCGACCATCCTGCGCGCAGGGTGGTTCAGGCCCTGGAATGCTTTGCGTGCAGGCTTCAGTCCACGTACAGCGAGCTGACCGACTCGCCTTCCGACATCCGGCGAATCGTCTCGGCCAGCATCTGGGCCACCGATTGCTGGCGAATCCGGCCGCAATCGCGGGCGGCATCGCTGAGCGGGATGGTGTCGGTGACCACGATCTCGTCGATGCGCGAATTGCTGATGTTGTCGATGGCCGGGCCCGAGAGTATCGGATGCACGCAGTAGGCCACGACCTTGCGCGCGCCCTTGTCCTTGAGCGCGCCGGCGGCCGAACACAGGGTGCCGGCGGTGTCGATCATGTCGTCGACCAGGATGCAGATCTTGCCTTCGACATCGCCGATCAGGTTCATCACGGTGGCCTCGTTGGCCCGGGGCCGGCGCTTGTCGATGATGGCCAGTTCCGTATCCAGGCGCTTGGCAATGGCGCGCGCGCGAACGACGCCGCCGACATCGGGCGAGACCACGACCACATCCTCGGCGGTGTAGTGCTTCCAGATATCGGCCAGGGTCAGCGGCGAGGCGTAGACGTTGTCGACCGGCACGTCGAAAAACCCCTGGATCTGATCGGCGTGCAGGTCGACGGTGACCACGCGGTCGGTACCGACTGTACTGATCATGCGCGCGGCGACCTTGGCCGTGATCGGCACGCGCGAGGAGCGCGGGCGCCGGTCCTGGCGGGCATACCCGAAGTACGGCATGATGGCCGTGACCCGGTAGGCCGAGGCCCGCTTCAGGGCATCGATCATGACCAGCATTTCCATGAAATTCTCGGCAGCCGGCTGGCAGGTCGGCTGGATCAGGTAGACGTCGCGACCGCGCACGTTTTCCATGATCTCGACCATGACTTCGCCGTCGCTGAACCGGCCGACGTTGGCGCGCCCCATCGGCACACCGAGGCATTTGGCGATCGAGTCGGAGAGCACCGGGTTGGCGGTCCCGGAAAACACCATCAGGGAGGATTGGGTCAAAACGGCACCTGATCAAAGTAACGGGTTGGAGGAATGGCTGGGACGGCAGGACTCGAACCTGCGAATGCGGGGATCAAAACCCCGTGCCTTAACCAACTTGGCGACGTCCCAGCAGAAATGGTTCGCTCTCCTGCCACAGACCGGATGCCCTGATCCGCGACCGGCGTATTATAACGATTTCGTGACCGAATTCGACCCCTTACTGACTTCCCAGTGACCAGTTGCGGAGCACCAGGCGTACGCGGTAGGGCGGGCTGTCGGCCTGCAGCCGGGTCGGCAAAAGCGCGTGCTCACCCTGCTCGAAGCGCTGGAAATCCAGCGTCCAGGGCGCCCGGCGCGCCGAGGCCAGCGTGCCGTCATCGTCAAAGCGCATCTCCCCGTTGGCGTGAGGCGGCGCCAGGCCCCGAATCCACCAGGCCAGATCGGCCACCGGAATCGGCCAGCCAACCGCCTGCTCGACCAGCGGGTCGGGGTGAGCGCCGGTCAATTCGCCGACCTCGCTGCCGACCAGCCGGGCCTCGCCGGGCGCGAACCTCAAGCGCCACTGGCGCCCGCCCATGACGGTGCGCAGCCGCACCTCGTGCCAATCGCCGTCGGTGCGCCAGTCGAATGCCAGCTGCCCACCGCGCTCGCCGTCGGACAACGACACCCGGCCGCTTACCGACCAGGCATTGTAGGCTTCAAAAAGCGCTTCGCGCTCCGCCATCCACGCCCCTTCGGGCCGCTGTTCGCGCGGTGCGCAGGCGGCCAGCACCAGCGCCAGGCCCGCCACGAGCATCACCCGGACCCACGGACCCATCGACGAGTCAGTCATTGGACGCCCAGGCGCTCCAGCGTCTCAACCAGGTAGTTGTCATCGGGGTGGCGCTCCCGCGCGGTCTCGAATACCTCCCGGGCCTCGTCTTCACGACCCAGCTTCCAGAGCACTTCACCGAGGTGGGCGGCGATTTCGGGATTGTCCTCGCCCTCGTGAGCACGCTGCAGGTACTCCAGCGCCTCCTCCTTCTGCCCGAGACGGTAATAGACCCAGCCCATCGAATCGATAATCGCCGGCTCGTCGGGTTCGAGTTCGTAGGCGCGCCGGATCAGCCGGTAGGCTTCCTGGTAGCGGCTGGTTCGGTCAGCAAGGGTGTAGCCGAGCGCGTTGAGGGCCATCGAATTGTCGCTCTCGATCTGCAGAATGCGTCGAAAATCCTGCTCGGCGAGTTCGATATCGTCCAGCGATACCGCGCTCAGAGCCCGCGCATAGAGCAGCTCGATACTGTTGGGATGCTCGCGCAGCGCCTCGGAGAGCAATTCGACCGCCTCATCGGCGCGGTCGGCCGTGCGCAGCAGCTCGGCTTCGATAAGCAGGGACTGGCGCACCAGTCCGCGGTCGCCGGCCAGGCGCACGGATCGCAGCAGGTTGCGGGCGACCAGCAGATTGCCGGCATCTCCCTCGATGATGGCCCGCCGGAGCAGGGCCCGTTCGGCGTTCGGCCCGCTTTCGACCTGTTCGTACCATTCCAGGGCGGCGCTGTCGCGACCAATCTGCTCGGCCAGGAACCCGGTCAGAAAGGCATGGTGGACGGGGTCATCGACCGTTTCGAGCTCCGCCAGCGCTTCCCAGGTCTCTTCGGCCCGCTCGGCATCGCCCGCCTGATTCAGATAGCTGCCCAGGGTGTAGAGCACCTCGGTATTCGGCGGCATACCGGCCAGTTCCTCGATCGCCTCTTCGCGACGTTCGAGCTGGCGCAGCACCTCGACCTCGGCGAGGCCGAGCTCGATATCCTCGGGATGGTCCGCCCGCGCCCGACGGTAGTAGCCCAGCGCCTCTTCGAGCTCGTCCTCGGCGGCCGCCAGCTGGGCCGCCCAGACCAGCGCACGCCGCTCGCCCGAGTCCCGCACGGCCGCTCGTGCCAGTTCCAGGGCCCGGTCGCTCTGTTCGAGTTGCCAGTGCAGCGAACTGCGAGCATGCAAGGCACCCGGCGAATCGGGCTCGCGCTCGAGGAGGACCAGCACCCGGTCGAGGGTAGCGAGGGCATCATCGGCGTCCTCGGCGGCGGCCAACAGCATGACAGCCGAGCGCAAGCCTTCGGTTTCACTGTCGGCATCGGCGGCTACGCCGGCGAGACGTTCGGCCGCGGCGTCGACCTGGCCGGTATTGACCAGCGCCAGGGTATGCAGCTGCCCGGCCTGGGGCTGATCGGGCTCGAGTTCCAGCCAGCGCCCGCTGCCGGCCACCAGGGCGTCCCAGTCCTGGGCCTGCATCGCCAACGCAACGACCTGGCGCGCAACCGAGGGGTCGTCGGAAAGCATCGCGGCGTCGAGGTAATGGCTCAGGGCCTCGGACTGGTCACCGGACGCGCCAAGCCGCTCGGCGGCCAGCATGTGAAAAATCAGGTCGGCCTGCAGTTCAGAACGCTCGGCGCTGACCTCCTCGGCGACCTCGAGCTGGTCGGGAGCTTGATTGTCGCCCTCCCCGCCCCGAGATTGATCGACGTCGGTCGAAGCACACGCGGCCAGCCACAGCAGCATCGCTAACACCATCGCCGGCTTGCTTTGAGCAGGCCACCAATTCACAATGGTGTGTTTGTCCAGAAGCTTTATTTGCATGTCACTTTCTGCCTTGGGAATCAGCCATCAGACGGCGCCAATCGGCATACGGGAGCGTCTTGCTTTCGCGGCCGACTCGATGCCCGAGGCACTGGAATCTCTGGCCGCCGTTCCCGGCATCGACGGGTGCGCGATTGTCAGTACCTGCAATCGAACCGAAATCTACGTCTCGAGCGAACAGCCTATCACGCACCGGCTGACCGATTGGTTGCATCACTGGCACGATCTGGCGCCCGGACAATTCCGGGAACACTTCTACCTGCTCGAGCAATCGGCCTGCATCTTTCACCTGATCAAGGTCATCGCCGGCGCCGACTCCATGATTATCGGCGAGCCGCAGGTTGCAGGCCAGGTAAAGCAATCCTGGCAATCGGCCAACGCGCTTGGCGTGCTTGACAGCAAACTCGACCGCATGTTCCAGCATTCCTTCGCCGGCGCCAAGCGGGTGCGCTCCGAGACCGGAATCGCGCGCAACCCGGTCACCCTGCCGTTTGCCATTCTGCGGCTGGCCCGCCAGATCTTCGGCTCACCCACCGACATGCGCGCCCTGCTCATCGGGGCCGGCGAGATGATCGAGGACTGCGCCAGGCATTTTCACGAGACCGGCATCGAATCGCTCTCGGTGGTAAACCGCAATCCGGAGCGCGCCATCAACCTCGCCGAAACGTTTGGCGGCACCGGGCACTCACTCGAAGAACTCCCCGGGCTGCTGGCCGGACACGACCTGGTCATCGCCTGTACCGCCAGCCCGGAACCAATCCTCACCCGGACAATGTTTCGCGAGGCACTCGCGGCCCGGCGGCACAGCCCGCAGTTCGCGGTCGACCTGTCGGTCCCGCGCAACATCGAGCCCGGCTGTGCCGACCTCGACGACCTGTTTCTCTACACCATTGACGACCTGCACACCATCGTCGAGTCCAACCAGCGCGCGCGACGCGAGGCGCTCGAGCAGGCCATGAGCATCATCGAATCCGAGGTTACGGCCTTCGAACGCTGGCTGCGGCTGCAGGACACCAGCGAAACCTTGAAGGACCTGCGCCGGCGCGCGCGGCGCGAGCGCGACACCCTGCTCGAGCAGGCGCGCACGCAGCTGGCCGCCGGCCACGACCCCGAAGCAGTCATGCAGCGCATGAGCCATCGGCTGGTCAACCGACTGCTGCACGGCCCCAGCGTGCGCATCCGCCAGGCCGCCGAGACCGCCGACGAGACGCTGCTCGAAGCCGCCCGCTTCTACTTCCTGGACGACTCCTCGTGAACCCCGGTATTCGCCAGCGCTTACTGGGCATCGACGAGCGCTTCGAGGAACTCCAGCATCTGCTGGCCGACCCCGAGGTGATCGGCCAGCGCCAGCAATTCGAGGCGCTATCGCGCGAATACGGCGAGCTCGAACCGCTGGTCGCGCTCTGGCAGCGCTTTCGCGAAACCGAGCACTCGCTCGAAGAAGCCCGCGAAATGCTCAATGAGGGCGATGGGGAGCTCCGGGACATGGCGCGTGAGGAGATCGAACGCGCCGAGGAAGAACTCGAGCGACTGCGAGTACAGCTGCAGCGCATGCTGCTGCCTCGCGATCCGAACGATGAGCGCAGTATCTTCCTGGAAGTCCGGGCCGGAACCGGTGGCCAGGAAGCCGGCCTGTTTGCCGGCGACCTGCTGCGTATGTACAGCCGCTACGCCGAAGCCCGCGGCTGGCAGGTTGAAATCATGAGTGCCCAGGAAAGCGAGGCCGGCGGCTTCCGCGAGGTGGTGGCCCGGATTCTCGGCAAGGGCGCCTACTCGCGTCTGAAATTCGAATCGGGCACGCACCGGGTCCAGCGCGTGCCGGCGACCGAATCCCAGGGCCGTATCCATACCTCGGCCTGTACCGTGGCCATTCTTCCCGAAGTCGACGACGTTGATGAAGTCGAGATCAACCCCGCCGACCTCAGGATCGATACGTTCCGCTCGTCCGGCGCCGGGGGCCAGCACGTCAACACCACCGATTCGGCCATCCGCATCACCCACCTGCCTTCCGGGGTGGTGGTCGAATGCCAGGATGAGCGCTCGCAGCACAAGAACCGTGCCCGCGCCCTGAGCCTGCTCTCGGCGCGCCTGACCGAGGCCCAGCAGAAAAGCCAGGCCAGCGAACGGGCCGCCGAACGCAAGCTGCAGGTCGGTTCGGGGGACCGTTCGGAGCGCATCCGCACTTACAATTTCCCCCAGGGGCGCGTTACCGATCATCGTATCGGGCTGACCCTCTACGACCTCGACAGCATCATCGCCGGCGACCTCGACGAGGTCATCGAGCCGCTACTCGAGGCTCACCAGGCAGAACTGCTCGCGGAGATGAGCCGATGACCCAGACCACACTGACCATCGATACGCCCGGCCGGGCGCTGATCGACTTTACCGACCAGGTCGAACGCGTGATCAAAGACAGCCGGATCGAGCGCGGCCTGTGCCATGTTTTCCTGCAGCACACCTCGGCCTCGCTGCTGATCAACGAAAACGCCGACCCGGACGTTCTGACCGACCTCGAGACTTTCATGAGCGGACTGGTCAGCGATGGCGACCGGCGCTTCGTGCACACCACCGAAGGCCCCGACGACATGTCGGCCCATGTGCGCGCCGCGCTGACCCAGACCAGCCTGAGCATTCCGTTCAGCAACGGGAAGCTGTCGCTCGGCACCTGGCAGGGCCTGTTCCTCTGGGAACACCGCTACCGCCCCCACCAGCGACGCCTGATCGTGAGCCTGACCCCGATCGACCAGTCTTGACAAGAAGCTTATATTAGACAGGTATAATCTTCAGGTATCGACTGAATCCAAAGATGCCTGTCATGGAACTTGATCCGCTTCTCCTGTCCCGCATCCAGTTTGCGTTCGTGGTGTCCTTCCACGCCATCTTTCCGGTCTTCACCATCGGTCTGGCGGCCTACATCGCCGTACTGGAGGGTCTGAGCTACCGCACCGGCAGCCCGGTCTACGAGAAACTCTCCAAATTCTGGATCAAGGTCTTTGCCATCGTCTTTGGCATGGGCGTGGTCTCGGGTATTGTCATGGCCTTCCAGTTCGGCACCAACTGGTCGGACTTTTCCTACGCCTCGGCCAATTTTCTCGGCCCGATTCTCAGCTATGAGGTGGTCACGGCGTTCTTCCTCGAAGCCACTTTTCTGGGCGTGTTGCTGTTTGGCCGCGACAAGGTGCCAAAAGGCGCACACCTGTTCTCGGCCTGCATGGTCGCCATCGGTACGTTCATCTCATCGTTCTGGATTCTGGCCGCCAACAGCTGGATGCACACGCCGGCCGGCATCGAGCTGACCGACGGAATCGTGCAGATGACCTCGTGGACCCAGGCCATCTTCAACTCCTCGCTGCCGTATCGCTTTGCGCACATGGCGCTGGCCTCGTTCATTACCGGCGGGTTCGTCGTCGCCGGCGTCAGCGCCTGGTACCTGTTGCGCGGGCGCAACCTGCAGACCAGCCGCAAGGCGCTTCGCATGAGCATTGTCATGCTGGCCGTCGCGACCCCGCTGCAGCTGGTAATGGGGGACCTGCACGGCCTCAATACCTTCGAAAACCAGCCGATCAAGGTCGCTGCCATGGAAGGCCACTGGGAAACCCGGCAAGGTGCCCCGCTGGTGCTGTTCGCGATCCCGGACTCGGCCAACGAGACCAATCATTTCGAAATCGCAATCCCGAAGCTCGGCAGCCTGATACTCACTCACAGCCTCGACGGCGAGGTCACCGGACTGACCTCGGTGCCGGCCGAGGATCGACCGCCGGTCGGCATCGTGTTCTGGAGCTTCCGCATCATGGTCGGGCTGGGGCTGCTGTTTATCGCCATGGCCTGGTTGTCGGCGTGGCAGCTGTGGCGCGGCAGGCTGTTCAAATCACCACGCGTGCTCAGGGGGCTGAGCTGGATGATTCCGCTGCCCTTTGTCGCCGTGTTGACCGGCTGGTTCGTGACCGAGGTCGGACGCCAGCCATGGATCATCCAGGACATCATGCGCATCAGCGACGCCGTGACCCCTTCGCTGACCGGCGGGATGGCGCTGTTTAGCCTGATCGGCTACATCGCCGTCTATGCCGTGGTATTCACCGCCGGTGTGATCTACCTGCGGCGCGTCATCGAGGCCGGGCCCGACCCGGTCGAGGTCGAGCATGTCCAGGACTACGCGCGGCCCAAGCGCCCCTGGTCGGCCGCGCCGGACGTCGAAGGCCACCCCGAACCGCACAGGAGCTGAATGCCATGGAATTGATCGATCTGACGCTGATCTGGGTCGGCATCATCGGACTGGGCATTTTCATGTATGTGCTCATGGACGGCTTCGACCTGGGCGTGGGGATTCTGTTTCCCTTCGCTCCCCACGATGACTCGCGAGACGAGATGATGAACTCGGTGGCACCGGTCTGGGATGGCAATGAAACCTGGTTGATCCTGGGCGGTGCCGGGCTGCTGGCTGCCTTCCCAATGATCTACGCGGTGTTTCTCCCGGCGCTCTACATCGGCGTATTCCTGCTTCTGGCCGGCCTGATCTTTCGCGGCATTGCCTTCGAGTTCCGCTTCAAGGCCACCACCCAGCGCCACTGGTGGGACCGCTCCTTTTTTCTTGGCTCGACGGTCGCGGCGTTTGCCCAGGGCGCGGTCGTCGGGGCCTACATACAGGGCTTCGAGACCGAAGGATTCCGCTACGTCGGCGGTGCCTTCGACTGGCTGACCCCCTTCACCGTGATGACCGGTCTCGGTGTGGTCGCAGGCTATGCGCTGCTCGGCGTGACCTGGACGATCTTGAAGACCGAGGGCCGGACCCAGAACTGGGCCTTCCGCCTCGCCCCATGGCTGTTGCTGACCGTCATGGGCTTTTTCCTGATTGTCAGCCTGTGGACGCCACTGGCGCACGAACGAGTCATGACGCGCTGGTTCGAAAATCTCAGCTGGCTGTGGCTGTTCCCCGTTCTCACTGTCGCCTTCGGCGGGTGGGTTTTCTGGCGCATTCGCCAGCGCGCCGAGGCCTCCCCGTTCATCGGCTCGATGGTGCTGTTCGCGCTGTTCTATCTCGGCCTGCTCATTACCCAGTGGCCTTACGCCGTCCCGCCGGACCACACCTTCTGGGACGCCGCCTCCGACCCGGGCAGCCAGCTGTTCTTGCTCATCGGCGTGCTGTTTCTGATTCCGGTCATCCTGGTCTACACCGCCTGGACCTACTGGGTATTCCGGGGCAAGGTCAAGGCCGGTGCCGGTTACGCAGGGCATTAGCCCCAGGCCAGTCATCGGCTCCGCTGACCACACGCGCGAGCTGCCGCATTCGGCCTGGCTGCGGCGCCAGGCTCCGAAATGGCTGGCGCCGGCAGCCGGCTCGCTGGCCGTTGCCGAAGCTCTGGCAATCATCGGCCAGGCGGCCCTGCTGGCCTGGCTGATTCACGCCGCAGTCATCGACGGGCGCGGGCCCGCCGAGTTGACCACCCCCTTGATTGCACTGGCGCTGGTTTTCGTTCTGCGCGCGGTCCTGACCCGGCTTCGTGGCGCGCTGACAGCGCGCGCATCGGCCGACGCCCGGGTCCGGCTGCGCCGGGATCTGTTCGGTGCCATCAGCCGGGGCGGGCCCGCGCTGGTCCAGCGCGCGGGGACCGGTGCCCGCGTGACCGCGCTGGTCGACCAGGTCGAGGTGCTCGACGCCTATTACGCGCGATTTCTCCCGCAGCTGCTGGCAGCCGGGTTGATTCCCCTGTTCATCGTGATCGCCGTGGTCTCCCGGAACTGGCTGGCCGGCCTGCTGCTGGCGCTCACAGCTCCCATCATCCCGTTGTTCATGGCCCTGGTCGGGATGGGGGCCGAGCAGCTCAGCCAGAACCAGCAGGGGGCGCTCGCGCGCCTGTCAGGGCTGTTTCATGATCGCCTGCGAGGCCTCGACACCATCCGGCAACTGCGCGCCGGCGAGCGCGAGCGCGCGCGCCTGGCGGCCTACTCCGATGAATTTCGCCAGCGCACCATGTCGGTGCTCCGGCTGGCGTTTTTGTCTTCGGCGGTGCTGGAATTCTTCGCGGCAGTGGCGGTGGCCTCGCTGGCGATCTACGTCGGCCTGGCGCTGCTGGGCGCCATCGACTTCGGGCCGGCCGCCGCGCTGACGCTCAACAGCGGCCTGTTCATCTTCACGCCCCTGCGCCAGCTCGCCCAGCACTGGCACGACCGGGCCGACGCACTGGCCGCCGCCGACACCCTGCGCCCGCTTCTGGCGCAAAAACCGGCCCGGCCCGACCCGCAGACCCCGGCCGGCGATCTTCCCGGCGCACCCTGCCGCATCGATATTCGCAACCTCGGCTTTTCATACCCCGGGCGCGAAACCGTTTTTTCCAGCCTGGAACTGCGCATCGAGGCCGGCGAACACGTGGTCATCAGCGGCACCTCGGGCAGTGGCAAGACCACACTGATCAGTCTGCTGGCCGGCTTTTTGTCGGCCGACTCAGGCCACATCCTCTTCGACAACATCGACCTCGACCGACTCACCAGTCATCAGCTCGCCGATTGCCGTGCCTGGCTGGGGCAGAACCCGGTGTTGTTCGCCGGTACGCTCGGCGAGAACATCGCCCTGGGCAAGCCCGAAGCCACGCGTGAGGAGCTGATTCGAGCCGCCCGGGCCGCCGGCGCCAGCGACTTCATCGAGGCCCTGCCGGCGGGCCTGGATACAGCGCTCGGACAGGATGGCGGCGGATTGTCCGGCGGCCAGGCCCAGCGCATCGCGCTGGCCCGTGCCCTGCTGAGGCCGCGCGGCTTGCTGTTGCTCGACGAACCGACCGCGCGCCTCGATGCCGACAGCGAGCGCGCGGTCTGGCGGGCGATCGCCGCGATTCGTCACCAGTATTCGATGACCGTGGTGACCGCCAGCCACAGCGCGCTGGCCCGCGAACAGGCCGACCGGGTCATCAATCTGGACGATCTTTCCGCCGCGCCGGGGCCAGCATGATTCGTCGTCTCGGACTCGAAGCGATCCTGAGCCGCCGGGCCGGCTGGCTGGCCGCTGGCCTCGCGCTTGGCCTGCTGAGCCTGGCCGCCGGTGCCATTCTGCTGGCGCTGTCGGGCTGGTTCATCACCGCCAGCGCCCTTGCCGGCCTGGGCCTGATCACCGCTCTCGACATCTTCACGCCCGGCGCCGGCATCCGCCTGGCCGCGATCACGCGAACAGTTTCGCGCTACGGCGAGCGCCTGGTGACCCACGAGGCGACCTTCCGCCTGCTGTCCGACCTGCGTGGGCGGGTTTTCGGCGCTTTGCTCGGGCTCGATGAATTCCAGCTTCGCGGCCTGCGGCGCGGCGACACCCTCAACCGATTGACGCGCGATATCGACACCCTCGACCACCTGTTCATCGGCGTCGCCGTGCCCGGGCTTGGAGCGCTGCTGCTGAGCCTGGCGGCAATGGCCCTGCTGGCGATCATCGATCCGCTGCTGGCCCTGAGTAGCGTCGGGCTGGTCATCGTCGGCGGCATGCTGATAGCGCTGGTCAGCGCCGCGCGGGGCCGCGCCGACTCACACCAGCTCGAGCACGACCTGCCCGAGTTGCGCGCGCTCGCCACCGACAGCCTCGAAGGCCTGGCCGAACTCCGCGCGCTCGATCAGACCGCCCGCTTCGGGCGCGCCATCGAACAGCAATCAGCCCGGGTTTGCCAGCACCAGGTACGGCTCAGCCGGCTCGACTCGACCGGCCAGGCGCTGGTTCTGCTGACCGGGCTGATGGCGGTCTGGATCGCGCTGGTCCTCGGGCTGGACCGCCACCACGCCGGCACCATCAGCGCGCCCGTACTGGGCCTGGTGGTGCTGGCGGTTCTCGGTCTCAATGAAGCCTGGCTGAACCTGCCGGCGGCCTGGCGACGGCTTTCCCAGTGCCGGCGTGCCGCCGCGCGCTGTGCCGAGCTGATGACCACTGAGCCGGCGCGCACGGTGCCGGCCCGGCCCGCGCCGCTGCCCGACTCGTTCGAGCTGGTGTTCAACGCCGTCGGCTTCAGTTACGGCGACCGGGGCGTCCCGGTGCTGAGCCAGTTCAACCTGGAAATCGCCTCGGGTGAGACCGTAGCCGTGGTCGGGCCCAGCGGCAGCGGCAAATCGACCCTCGCCCTGCTGGCCATGCGCCAGCTCGACCCCGATTCGGGCAGCATCACCCTCGGCGGAAAGGATTTGCGTGAACTCGACCCGGAGGCGCTGCGCGCGGTCACCGGCTACCTGCCCCAGCAGCCGGTACTGTTTCGCGACACCCTGGCGGCCAACCTGCGCCTCGGCGCGCCGAGCGCCAGTGACCGACTGCTGGAGCAGTCACTCGCCCGGGCCGGCCTGGCCCGCCTGTTGTCGGCGCTGCCCGAAGGGCTCGACACCTGGGTCGACGAAGCCGGTGCGAATTTTTCCGGTGGCCAGCAACGCCGGATTGCGCTGGCGCGGCTGCTGTTGACCGACCCTGGGCTGGTGATTCTCGACGAACCCACCGCCAGCCTGGACCCGGCAACGGCTTCGAACGTAATGGCCGGCCTCGGGCCCTGGCTGGCCGGTCGAACCACGCTGATCATCACCCACGCCGACGAGCCGCTGCCGGGCTGTGACCGGATTATCGAACTGACCGGATGATCAGCGCGATTCTTGCCACGGTCGCACCACGCCTTCCTGGGCAACCGATGCCACCAGGGCGCCCGAGGAATCGAAAATCTCGCCCCGGCTGAAGCCCCGCCCGCCAAAGCTCGACGGGCTGCCGCAGGCATACAGCAGCCAGTCATCGACCCGGAACGGGCGATGAAACCACAGCGCATGATCGAGGCTGGCCATCTGCACCGCACGAGTCTGGAAATCCAGATCGTGCGGCAGAATCGCCGTTCCCAGCAGCTCGTAGTCCGAAACATAGGCCAGCAGGTGCCGGTGCAGCGCAGGATCGTCGGGCAGCCGATCCCAGGCGCGCATCCAGATGTGCTTTTTCGGCTCCCGCGGCTGGCAGTCGATGAACTTCGGCGGCTCAACCGGTCGGAACTCGAACGGCGGCTGGTGCGCAAGCAGCCGGCGCAGCTTTTCCGGGACCCGGTCGAGCAGCGGCCGGTGCAGCTCCAGCGTCGAGTCCAGACCTTCCGGGGACTCGACCTCGGGTGCTTCGGACTGGTGCTCGAAGCCGTCCTCGGCCGTGTGGAATGAGGCGGCCAGGTTGAGAATCGGGCGACCGTGCTGGATGGCGACCACCCGGCGATTGGCGTAACTTCGCCCATCGCGCGAACGCTCGACCTGGTAGACCACCGGGCAATCGAAATCACCCGGCCGCAGGAAATAGGCGTGCAGCGAGTGCGGGGCTCGGCCCTCGACGGTGGCGTCGGCCGCGGTCAGGGCCTGGCCGAGAATCTGCCCGCCGAACACCTGGGGAGAGCCGATATCCCGGCTCTCGCCGCGAAAGAGATTGTCCTCCAGGCGCTCGAGCTCGAGCAGGTTGATGACCTCTTGAAGTGCGGCATTCAAGTTTTTTTTCTCCGGTGAATTGCGGTCGTTTAGCCGCTGCGCCGGCGGCTACCCGCCCAGGCAATGGCCAGGGCCAGAACGAAGGGTAGCAGGCGCTCCACGGCATTCCCCGGCGCCTGCGGGAAAAAGCTGATCGCGATGGTCAACAGGGCGCCGACCAGCATCGCCGCCAGTCGATGACCGCTGGCCACCGGGCCGACGAACAGCAGCACGATGAGCAATGGACCGAATGCATTGCCCAGCACCTGCCAGGCAAACAGCACCCGATCGAAGATCGAGGCCGGAAACATCAGCGCCAGCAACAGCGCGGCCACGCCGAGCACCACGATGACGATACGGTCCATGAACAACGAGATGCGCCCGCGCCGCAGATCGTGGCTTACCGCGCTGCCGGCGACCAGCAGCTGGCTGTCGGAAGTAGACATGATCGCCGCCAGCACGCCGCCGGTGATGATACCGCCCAGGAAAGCCGGCAGCAGATCGACCGAAAGCCGCAGCAGGACCGATTCGGCATCGGCCAGTTCGGGCAGCAGCACCCGCCCGGACCAGCCCAGCACGACCATGCCGATATAGATGATGGTCGCCCAGGCCAGCGCAACGTTGCGGGCAAAGCGGACCTGACTGGCCGATTCGAGCGCCATGAAACGGTTGACGACGTGCGGCTGGCCCGGGTAGCCCAGCCCGATGCCGAACAGGCCGGCAACAAAGACCATCGCCAGCAACAAACCCGGCTGATCGACCAGGCGCATCAGCGACGGATCCTCGAGCGCGGCCAGTCCGGCGACCAACGAGGCCGGGCCACCGACCGCGAGCAGTGCGACCAGCGGCAACACCAGGGCAACGAGCAGCATCATCAGCCCCTGCAGGGCGTCGGTCACGCTGGCAGCCCAGAAGCCGCCGAGGAAGACATAACCGACCACGACCAGCGCTCCGACCACCATCGCGACCGTGGCACTGATCGGCAACGCGGTGCTGATCGCCGTGCCGGCGGCCTGGAACTGGGAGGCAACGTAGAAGGTAAAACAGAACAGGATGATGACCGCACCCAGGGTGCGCAGGCGGCGCTCGCCGGCCGCCCCGGCGCCCTGACCGAGAAACTCGACCAGCGTCAGCGCCTGGCTGGCATGGCTGGCCGGCTGCAGGCGGGGCGCGATGAATACCCAGTTGATGAAAAAGCCCGAAACCACGGCCGGCACCAGCCAGATGGCCTGCAGCCCCCAGGCATAGGCCGCACCGGACATGCCCAGCAGCGTCCAGGCCGATGACGAGCTGGCCGAGGCGCTCAGCGCTGCGACCAGCGGCCCCATGCGCCGTCCGGCGAGATGAAAATCCTCGGTCGAACCGACGCGGCGCTGGGCCCAGACTCCGATGCCAAGCAGCACGACCAGGTAGACCACCAGGGTGACAGCGACCACGAGTTATGCCTTCATGAAAGATCGAGCCGGCAATTTAGCAGCACCGGGCAACAACAGGCAAACTTCACCTGGAAGCTGTAGTCTGATGGGCATGAGTTTTTTCAGGAGCAACCCCATGCCCAACCGATTGATGCCGTTGATCAGCCTGGTTCTGTTTGCCATGCTGGCCGTCAGCCCGACCCAGGCGCGCGAACTGGCGATTGACAGCAACGACCTGGTCGCGGTCGAACTTGCCTCGGTCGGCATCGTTCCGATGTCCGGCACACCGATCGTGCTGCTCCGTGAACCCGACTCGGGCAACATCGTGCCGATCTTCATCGGCCCCAACGAGGCTCGCGCCATCGTCTCGGCGCAACGCAATATCGACCCACCCCGACCCATGACCCACGACCTGCTCACCGACGTGCTCGGTCAGCTTGGCGGGCGGCTTTCCCGGGTCATCGTCGACGAACTGCGCGACGGCACCTACCACGGAGCGCTGGAAATCGAGACCGGTGAGAGCGGTGCGCGGGTGCTGATCGACACCCGTCCCAGCGACGGCCTGGCGCTGGCGGTGCGCACCGGAGCCTCGATCCTGGTCGCGCCGGCCATCCTCGAGGCCGGCGAAGACATTCCTTTCGAAGGCCTCGGCGATGATGTGGTCACGGCTCTCGGCATCACCGTCATGGCAGCCGACGACGAGCTTCGCGAAGCCCTCGGCCTGCCCGACGACACCGGGGTGCTGGTCAATGCCAGCAAGGGCATGGCTTCGGTCAGCGGGCTTCAGCCGGGCGCACTGATCGTCGAGGTCAACGGCGAGACCGTCGAAGAGCCGATGGCCTTTCTCGAACTGGTCAACGCCACCGAAGATGGCGAAAAGGCCTCACTGCGCTTCTGGTACGACGGCGACTACCGCACGATCGAACTCGATACGGACGTGCCCGTCTCGACCGGCAGCGACGCAAGGCGGGAGAGCTTGTAAGCCTGCCATCAAGCGCGTCAAGCGCCTAGCGAAGTGCCTAGCGGAAAGAACAGCGGCACTACAATCAGGGTCGCGGCAAGCAGCACCGCCTGCAGAACCAGCCCGACGCGCGCGAAATCGGTGAAGCGATAGCCCCCGGGGTTGAGAACCAGGGCGTTGACCGGTGAAGCGACCGGGGTAAGAAAGGCGCTGGAAGCGGCGATGGCCACGGTCATCAGTACCGCGTGCGGGTTGATATCGAGCCCGGTGGCAGCCTGGATCGCGATCGGTGCCACCAGCACCGTGGTCGCGGTATTCGAAACGATCTGGCTGAGACCGGCGGTGAATACGAACAACGTGGCCAGCAGTACCAGCGGCCCGGCCTGTCCGGTCAGTGCCAATAGCTGGCCGCTCGCAATATCCAGAGCGCCGGTCTTTTCGAGCGCGGTGGCCATTGGCAATACCGCGGCGATGAGCACCACGCTTTCAAAATTGATACTTCGATAGGCGCTGGCCGCATCGACGCAGCGCGTGAGCACCAG
The DNA here is from genome assembly GCA_964417745.1 of uncultured Wenzhouxiangella sp. Classification (GTDB taxonomy): domain Bacteria; phylum Pseudomonadota; class Gammaproteobacteria; order Xanthomonadales; family Wenzhouxiangellaceae; genus Wenzhouxiangella. The sequence continues at coordinate 328 of CAYQJJ010000021.1, read as the reverse complement.
CACGACCGCCGCGCTCAGAACGGCAATGACGTTGCTCACCCATCCCAGCGTCATCGCCAGCATCATCAACACCAGGATGCCGACGGCCAGCGGCGCGCGCACCGGGTCCAGCCCGCTCGCCTCGTCGGGCTGTCCCAGCAGCACCAGGTTGGCCGGGGACCGTGCCGCCCGATCGATGGCCCCGGGATCGCCGCTGAGCAACAGTGCATCGCCGCTTTGCAATGCTCGATCCAGGTCGGCCGGCGACGCACCCTGACCGGAATGACGTTGCGCCAGAACACTCACACCCGCCCCACTTCGCAATTTCAGCTCGCGCAGGGTCCGGCCC